>JAQXEB010000216.1 GCA_029251065.1 Luminiphilus sp. | reverse complement strand
AGGCAATCACGTCACCTGCCCGAATACTGGATACCGCAAGCTTTAACCGCCAAGGAGACGTCATGAGATTTACTATCCGTACTTTTGAGCGCCAAAGTTTAACTCAGTCTCGATCACGTCGTTGCCGATAACCACCAGATTCACGCACTAACAGACCCTTAATCTCGAGCTTGACGAGTTCTTGGAGCAGCTGAGGCAAGTCGCGCTTTAGCGACGAAGCCAATTCTTCAGCCGCATGGCAACCGTCACCAATGAGAATAAGAAGCTCTTTGTCGGCGTCGTTCATGTCGCCCACCGGCGCCGGCTTGACCGTCACAGCCGAGGTTTGAGCGAGGTCATTAATCCTCGTGAGTCCCTGCAAACGAATACCGCTAATCACGTCAGCAGGGGTCAGCGCGAGTAGGGCCCCGTCCATGAGTAAGCGCAGGCAACCCTGACCCATTGAATGCGTTATCGACCAGGGAAGCACATACACATCACGTCCCTGTTCGGTCGCTGCCGTCGCTGTAATGAGTGTACCGCTTGGAGAGCCAGCTTCGATGACCAGCGTGGCAAGAGAAAGTCCTGAAATAGTCCTATTCCTGCGAGGAAAGTGCTGCTTTAGCGCAACACTCCCGGGCAAAAACTGTGACAAAAGCAACCCTTCTTTGGCAATCACTGCGGCAAGCGCGCGATTGACTCGCGGGTATACGGTGTCGATTCCCGTCGCCATAACAGCAATTGTCTGGCCTCCTGCGCGCAAAGCACCCCAGTGTGCCGCGGCATCAATGCCCTGTGCCAAACCACTCACAATGACAAAACCCGCGCGGGCAAGCTCGAAGGCAAATTGCTGAGCAAAGTGCAATCCGTCAAACGACGGACGCCGTGTACCCACAATCGCAATCGCTGGCCGGCTCAACAGTGATGTATCGCCCATTCCAAAGAGAGTAGGGGGCGCGTCATTACATTCGGCGAGCAAAGCAGAGTACTCATCATCAGCAAGCGTCATAATCCAAGAGCCGAGGGGCAAGCGCTGCGCTTGTTCGGACGCGTCGCTCAAAATTGCCTCGCGCCAACGTGTTATCGGGCCTGTTGTCGGTTCATCTAGAACCACAGCGGGTGAGGGGAAGCGCTCAAGTAAGCGACGGCGCTCAACACCACCTTCGTTTAAGAACCTAGCAAATCCAATCCAACGTGACCCCTGCTGGAGCCCACCAGTAAAGTAATGCGGCATAACTCATCCTTGAGTTGATGTGCGACGGCAATCCTTTGCCGTCGATTTAAGGCATCGCGAGCTTATCGCCAACGGACAGCGGTTGGTTAGCCCCCAAAACAAGGCCAAAACTTGCGCGCTCGTGAACTGCAAATAACATCAGGGTGCCGGCGCGCACCGGCGGTGGTGAAAACCACTTTCCCGATACGGGGTCGCTGATATCTGCTCCATGCTTTTCAATCGCAAAAACGTGACCGACCTCACCCCCGTCCACATCACCGAGATTGACAGCAACCACGTCGAGCGCACCAATTTGCGAGACACCGCTGTCAACGGAGAGCAGCTCCGCCGACTTAAGCGTGGTGTCGGGTGCGCGCAACCGAAATGTTGAAACGACCTTGCCATCAACAACCGGAAACAATAAATCGCCCGCACGTAATTCTTCGCGCGCTGCTACCACATCAAATCGACTCGCTTGCTTCTGGTTTGCCGCAGCCTGGGAGAGCGCCACACGCCCCACAAACGCCATGAGCTGACCAAGGCTCTCGCCTGTCACTGGGTTGATGAGTTCTTGAGCTGGCCGAAGGACGTCATAGTTTTCGCCGGCTGACGCTAGGTGGCCCGTCACGTAAACCGAGTCCCCCACACCTGAAATAAGTCGGCCCCCGTAACCCGCAAGAATTCGAGGTTGATCTTGAGGATTGAAGTCCCGTAAAAATCGATGGTTTTTGATGAAGGGTTCAATCAGATCGCGCGGTATCTCGGGTATCGCCGCTTTCAGTGGTTCGCTGCGCATTGTCGGAGAGAGTCTTGTTATGTCGCTCGCCGCGGTGCGCTCTGACAGGTAAATTCCCGGCGCACCTTTGTCCCACCGCAGGTAAAGAACGTCTCCGGGGTAAATCAAATTTGGGTCTCGAACCGTCGGATTAACGCGCCAGAGCTCCGGCCAGCGCCAGGGCTCATTGAGAAACAGGGCTGAAATGTCCCAAAGGGTATCGCCACGCTGCACTGAATAGGTGTCTGGCGCGCCCTCTGTAAGCCGGGGAATCTCGCTTTCGGCGCGGCTCACAGGAACGACCGCCAAACACACAACCAATAACGCACCGTACAGCCACGGTGCCGACTTCAATAAGCCACGTGCACCGCCACACTGTTTGTCGAACCGCTGCTCCATGCTCTCTCTCCCAGATATTTAGCCCCAGTACGATGGCGAACTTAAACCACAGACTAGAGAAAATTGGCGTATCACTGCTTACCGGTATAATGGTGAGTGTGCGCTGACGTTTACGGCCTTACAAGGTCACGACGGTGCAATTGACATCTTTTTCGTCCACTGCAACGCCTGAGCAAAGACTATGGCCATCAGAAAAATTCTCGAATTCCCAGACCCTCGGTTACGTACACGCGCGGCGATCGTTCCTGCCGTTGACGGACGAATACAAACCCTGATCGACGACATGTTCGAAACAATGTACGACGCGAACGGTATCGGACTGGCGGCATCACAGATCGATGTTCATGAACAAGTCATCGTTATCGATTTGTCCAGTGACGGGTCTGCGCCACGCGTTTTTGTAAACCCCTCGATCGAGGTTATCGACGAAACACTCGACGGATTTGAGGAGGGATGTCTTTCAGTTCCCGGGTTCAGTGAAGCAGTGGAGCGTCCAAAAGCGATAAAAGTGGAGGCGCTGGATCGCGATGGGCGTCCTGTTGATGAAACGGTCACAGGGCTTTTAGCCGTTTGCTTGCAGCATGAGATGGATCATTTACAGGGCAAGCTGTTTGTCGATTACTTAAGCCCTCTGAAGCGACAACGGATTAGACAGCGCCTCGAAAAAGAACAGCGACGCAAGGCGTAAATTACGATGCCCAAACCGCTTCGCGTTGTTTTTGCCGGCACACCACAATTTGCCGCGGCTCACCTCGAGTCCCTCTTATGTGCGCAGCACAATGTCATTGCGGTCTACACACAACCAGACCGACCAGCAGGGCGGGGCAAACAACTCAAAGCGTCTCCGGTCAAAGAAATTGCGCTCGCGCACGATCTTTCGGTGTATCAACCGGCAACTTTGAAGACTAACGAGGCAGCCGATGCGTTATCGCAACTCAATGCTGATGTGTTGGTTGTCGTAGCCTATGGTTTGATCCTGCCCAAAACGATCTTGGCCCTGCCCAGACTCGGCTGCATCAATGTGCATGCCTCCCTCTTACCTCGCTGGCGCGGAGCCGCGCCCATTCATCGCGCCATCGAAGCAGGCGACGAGGAAACGGGCGTGACCATTATGCAGATGGACGAAGGACTCGACACGGGCCCAATGCTGCGTCTCGAAAAAATGGCCATCACCACTCAACACACGACTCAAACCTTAACGCGTGACTTGGAACAATTGGGGCCGGCGACCTTACTGACTACGCTTGAGGCGTTAGAAGAAACTCAACAATATGCAGTCCCTCAGCCCAGTTACGGTGTGACCTACGCTGAAAAAATCTCAAAGTCAGAAGCCATGATCGAATGGTCACAATCAGCGGCGGTGCTTGCGCGCAAAATTCGCGCACTCAACCCAGCCCCCGGATGCTTCAGTACCCTAGGCAATCAACGTGTGAAGGTGTGGGAGGCCCTGCCGGTTTCCCTATCGGATACACCCGCTCATGCACCGGGAACGCTGGTCGATATTACGCGCGAACAACTCAGCGTGGCCTGCGGTGCTGGTGTATTGGCCATAACACGCCTGCAATTACCCAATAAAAAGCCCATGTCTATTGCCGACCTACTCAATGGACATCAAATCAACTTCTCTGTGGGTGACCGATTCGAGAACGTGTCCGAATGATCTTGCCCGTCCGAGTTGCAAGCATTCGCTTGCTCGATGACGTGTCTCACGGCGGCTCCCTCAACACGCTGTACGGACCCATCGAAGCCAGTGTTCAAGACAGCGATCGCGCGTTTTTGAAAGAACTTGTCTATGGGTCACTCAGATTGTGGCCCCTTTACAAGGGCATCGTCCGACAGCTCCTGGACCGCCCCCTCAAAGCCAAAGACTCGGCGCTTGAAGCCCTATTGATTATGGCACTGTACGAGCTCGACGAGTGTCATACGCCCGACTACGCTTCAGTTTCCGCCGCCGTCGATGTGTGTAACGCGATTGATAAGCCGTGGGCGTCACGGCTCATTAATGGGTGTTTGAGACGATACCAACGAGACCGATCGGCCTTACACGGCGCACTCGGTGACACTGAACGCGCCGCGTTGCCCGGCTGGCTTTATAAATCACTGATTCGTTCACTCCCTGACGCTGTATCCGCCATCGCGGACGTGTCGAAGAAAAAGCCCCCCTTAACGCTACGCGTGAACGTGCAGAAAACATCACGCGACGACTACGAGGCGCAGTTACAATTGGCCGGCATCCCGACACAAGCTTTGGGGGCGAGTGCACTGACATTGCTGGAGCCTTTACCCGTCACTCAAATACCAGAGTTTGAG
>JAQXEB010000215.1 GCA_029251065.1 Luminiphilus sp. | reverse complement strand
GCCAGAGCCAAGGTTTCCTGGCCAATGCCGGGAAGCTCTTGAATGAGCACAACCGGCGCACCGGATCCGCGTCGAAAGACGGTATGACAGATGTCGTGGCCATGTGAGGTTGTGGCCGTAAACAAAGCTTTTTCAAATGCCGAGATTTGGGGTGTCGAAGAGGTCATAGCGTCTCTTGGAGGGCGGCACGCGTTAGTGATTCGCCCCGAGGCCGTTTAACGCGGTAATGCGCTGTTTTCATCGCCACAGCATTCACGGTGTGCGCATTTGACAGGGCGAATCACTGACCATAAGGGCCGTCGTCGTTGCCGACCATTAAGCCCGAACAATCACCTTCATTTTTGTGTAGCCCTTGACGAAGCTTGAAATATTGCGCGAAGGCTCACCCACTACTTCCACGCGAGAGAATCGCTTTAACATTTCATCCCATAAGATCTGCAGTTGAAGCTCTGCCAGCCGATTGCCGAAGCAACGGTGAATGCCAAACCCAAACGACACGTGGTTGCGCGCGTTTGAACGCTCGAAGTCCAGGGCATTCGGATTGTCAAACTTGCGCTCGTCTCGGTTGCCCGAGACATACCACATGGCAACCTTGTCCCCTTTTTTAATGGTCTTTCCGTGCATTTCGACGTCTTCAAGCGCCGTGCGTCGCATGTAGGCAAGAGGGGTCTGCCAGCGGATTATTTCAGCCACTGTGTTAGGAATTAGATCGCGGTTCGCCTTTACTTTGTCCCACTGCTCAGGGAACAAGTGTGACCCGTAAATCGATGCCGACATTGAGTTTCGTGTTGTGTCATTGCCGCCAACAATGAGGAGAAGCAGGTTGCCCAGGTACTCGGTGGCATCCATGTCGCTTGTGTTTTCCCCGTTGGCCAACATTGTAATCAGGTCGTGTCCACTGCCGCCCTTGCGTTGGTGCCAAAGGCCCATGAAATATTCAACACACTCTGTGAGCTCAGCCCGTCGTTGTTCTTCGCTCTCGACAATGCCGGTCTCGGGGCCAGCAGTCGTCACGTCTGACCAGCGCGTGAGCTTGCGACGATCTTCAAAAGGAAAATCGAACAGGGTGGCGAGCATCATGGTGGTGAGCTCGATCGAGACCGTATCGACCCAATCGAACTCCTCGTCAATGGGGACTGAGTCAAGTACGTATTGGGTTCTTTCTCGAATCAGTTCGGACATTTTGGACAAGCTGGGTGAGGCCACAATAGGGGCGACGGTTTGCCTCTGGATATCGTGTTTGGGCTGATCCATGGCAATAAACATAGGTAATGGAAAGTCTTCCGCTGGGTCGGGAAGCACAATTGCAGGCTCCGAAGAGAATCGCTTGTGGTCTGTGTCAATCGCCATAATGTCTTCATGACGCGTCACGGACCAATAACCACCGACAGGCTCCATGTCGTCCGGCCGCTCGGGAGACATCCAGCCTTCTTTACAGAAGTGCAGGGGGTCCTCATTTCTGAGGCGCTCAAAAATAGACCACATTTCTTGAGTGGGCCATCGCAGCGGGTCCGATGGGTCTAGCTCTGCCAGCGGCGTGCTGTACGCATAGTCGTGGCCGGGCAATTTAGCCGTTTTAATTGCTTGATTCATGAGTATCTCCTGACCCTGTTGCGAGCGCGTTGCAAGGCCCACCGCGCGTTTTTTATGTTTTTTTGTCGTGTCATTACCGCATCCAACAATAGGCGATAGCGCGCGACAGTCAACCTTTTGATGAAGAAATTAAGAGACGTTAGTGCGTTAACTTCCCGCCAAGGTAAAGGTATCGATCACTACGTCAACGGTCACCGTCAGAGAACCAATGCGCTCGAGGTTGCTGCGCCCTTGCACCGATGTTTTGAACATGTGAGGTGTCATCAGGAGCAACTGTTTGAGGGTCGAGCGCTCAAGTTCAACGCTGAAGGTTAGTGGCTCGCTTGATAGCCGATTCAGTGTGTTTGGGTGGACGTGTGCGCTGGCCACTTGTTGAACCTGCGGGTAGATCAGTGTCCGAAGCTCAATAAGATGCTGTGGCGCAGGCGTGACTCGAATGAGTCGCCCAGTAGGCGCCAGTACCCGTTCAAATGAGACATAGTCCGGGAAGCCGAACATATCGAGGACAACATCGACGCTTGAATCGGCGAGCGGAATATTTTTATTACTCGCGACCATCCACGTGCCATGGCACCGCCGCGCAGCGCGTTGCACCGCCCATTTCGAAATATCAAAACCGATGATGTTGAGAGGGTCTTGTTGGTGCTCGGTGATATAGTGCAAGTAGTATCCTTCGCCGCACCCCGCATCTAAAACTGTTGCTGGCGACTTTGCGGCTTGCGACACACTGTGCATCACCGATTTGGCAATCGGCTCGTAAAAGCCTGCCGACAAAAACGACTGTCGAGCCGATACCATGTCCTTGGAATCACCCGGATTGAGAGAGCGTTTGTGCTGAACACTGAGTAGATTGGTGTATCCCTGCTTGCCAATGTCATACCGGTGGCCTCTTTCGCAGATCAGCGAGCCGTTCTCCAGTACTAATGGCATTGCGTCCAAGGGGCAGCGCAGAGCCGGATGGGTTAGAAACGCCATATGAAATCTTGGCCCTCGTCGGCCCTTAAGCGTGCTGCCATGACCTGCAGGAGGTATTGCTCAGCGGGAACACACCTTGGCGCACTGCCATCGAGCGTCATGACGGACTCAGCTGATCCGTTGCGCTTCGCAGAATATTGGCGCCGCACAGCGCGGCAACGATCAGTGAGATGCTCATGAGTGCCTCGGCCATACTGACGCCAAAGGCTATTTCGGGCGTGTAAGAGCAAATGTTTCGCACTTCAAAGAGTGACGGGAACCAGCGATCTACCGCAAACCAGTCGGGCATACCGAGGGAGAATTCACAGCTGCCATCACCTCGAAAATTTTCGATTTCGTACAGGTAGAACGAACGCTCACCGAGACCGACTGCACAGAGGAGTAGCACCGAGTTTCCAGCGGTATAGAGTCCTCGCGAGTGCGGTAGTAACGACATCAAGAAACCCAAGAGTGCAATGGCTACGACCCATAAGCGCGCCTGAATACAGACTTGGCAGGGTTCTTCATTGAGTGCGTACTGCCAGAAAAGCGCGGCCGCAAAAAGGCTCGTGCCTAACAGGGCCACACCCCACCAAAAGCCCTTGGTCTCAAGGAACAAGGTCAGGCGATTACGGTGGCGCATGGTTCTCCTCAGCAAGGCTTCACCACCTTATCGCAAGCGCTTGGCAACGCCCATCATCACGCTGGCTGCTGACTGTCCTGCCTCCTTCCCCGACAAGTTTTTAGCCAGCTGCTCAAGCTTTCGCGCGGCCCGCCAATTGGACTCGCCCGCATCGAAGGTTTTCGAGACGCGCTTGAGCAGTTCAGATGCATCAGCAATGGTCTCAGCGGATTCAGGTGTCTTACGAGCCATTTGGTCAAGCAGCGCTAATGCCACCGTCGGATGGTCTGGCCATTCGACTGGAAATTGCTGCTGTGGATTGAATACGCCGTTGACGTCGGCAAGGCCTGCCGCCGCAATCTCGTTAGAGGTGATGTGTTCGCTGGCATCCAGCGAAAGAACATCAAGGCCGCGAATGATTTCTGTGCCGTAAATATGGTTACCGTACCAGTAGGTTGACCAGAATCCGCCCGTGACGAGCTCTTCGTCATCAATGGGGCCGCGATCGAAATAGGCAATTTCCATCGGATTTGTGGAGTCCGTAAAGTCGATGACTGAAATACCGCCTTGGTACCACGCCTGTACGAAAATATCGCGCCCTGGAACCGGTACGATCGATCCGTTATGCGCCACACAGTTTTCAAATTCACGCTGTGGTGCCGGCATTTTAAAGTGACTTCGGTGCTCGAGTTTGCCTTCGACGATGTCATAAATAGCATCGGCACCCCAGTTGAGTGGGTCGAATGCGCGGCATCGTGCTCGACCGCCGCCGCCCCATTCGTCAGTGAAGACGATCTTAGTGCCGTCATTGTTGAACGTGGCTGAGTGCCAGTAGGCGAAGCCGGGGTCCGCGACGGCATCAATGCGCTGCGGGTCCAGTGGATCAGTAATATCAAATAGAATGCCGTTGCCTGAGCAGGCGCCCGCTGCAATGTTCTTGGACGGGAATACGGTGATGTCGTGGCACTGGTCTGTAGGACGCGTCTCTTGGGTCTCATCGCCGTGGTCGCCGCCACGCCACAAACCCGCTAGCGCGCCGGTTTCTTCATCCGCAAAAACGGTTGGGCTGTGCACGATCCGTGCAGAAGCCGGGTCGTCGACCGGAATCTCGATCACATCAATCCTAAAAAGTGCAGTTCTCGGATCACCGGGGGAGTCGTCAAAGCAGGTTTCCATCTCCTCGCGTTCACGAATACTCGACGTGCCTGAGTTATAGACAACAATCTTCCCATCGTCCCCGGGTCCCGAGACCACGGAGTGGGTATGCGATCCTCGGCAGGTTTGAACCGCGCCGACTTGAACGGGGCTCTCTAAATCGCTGATATCGAAAATACGCAGTCCGCGGAAGCGTTCGTCACTCACGTCCTCCGAAATTCCCTGAAGACCGCAATCCAAGCGGCCACGGGTTTCTTGTGCTGACATGATGAGTAAGTTTCCGACGATGCTCACATCACCCTGGCCTCCGGGGCAGACAACAGAACTCAAGAGTTCAGGGATGCCATTGTCCTGAAGGTCATAAACATTAAAGCCGTGATAGCTTCCCGCGACCAGCGTATTGCCTGCAAAGGCCATGT
>JAQXEB010000214.1 GCA_029251065.1 Luminiphilus sp. | reverse complement strand
CAATAACGGAACTTACGAGCTCATCACCTTGTTTGATGACAACGGTATCGTCGGTATCGTGCAGTCTCAATCGAGGGCCACGTTGTCCGACACGAAGATGCAGAAAGAAGACCCGGATGTGCCGGCTACCCGCCAGGAGCGTGGGCGCCTTGCCGCCAATTATCGGGATCAACTCTACAGTGACCCTCAGTCGCTTGCAGGCTTGGTGTCGATCAGTGCTGTGCAGGCGGACGGGAGCTTGAAGGGCTATAAAGTCTCCCCGGGTCGCGACGCAGCTCAGTTTACAGCCTTGGGTTTTGAGGCAGGTGATATTGTGACGGCCGTGAACGGCTATGCGCTCAGTGATCCCTCCAACACATTGCGTTTGTATCAATTGATGCGAG
Organism: Luminiphilus sp.; assembly: GCA_029251065.1. GTDB lineage: Bacteria > Pseudomonadota > Gammaproteobacteria > Pseudomonadales > Halieaceae > Luminiphilus. Next base: position 5,373 of record JAQXEB010000214.1, on the reverse strand, counting down.
ACGCAACTGATGCGACCTTTGATATTGATCGAAAAGGCTCGCCTGTATCAATTAACGTAAGCCTGAGTAACATCCAGTAGGAGTAAACCCCATCATGCGCGCAATGTTCGGCAAGGCAAAAGAACTCGCCCTCACACTCTCAATGAGTGTCGTGCTGCTCTCTGGCCCTTCCTTTGCTCAGGACTTTACGGTCAATTTGAAAGACACCGATATTCAAGAGTTTATTGAGTTTGTCTCGGACGTTACCGGCGCCACCATTGTGATTGACCCCTCTGTGAAAGGGAAAGTGAAGGTGGTCTCCAGCAAGCCTGTCTCAAAAGCGGAGCTTTATGACTTATTTTTATCGATCTTAGACGTCCACGGCTACACCGCGGTCCGCAGTGGGGGCGTGGTGCGCGTCATTCCCAATAAGAACGCGCGATCGGCGCCAGTCGATGTGATCTCGGGTACGTCGATCATTAACGACGAATACGTGACACAGGTGATTCGGCTTGAAAATGTGTCGGCGGCCAAGCTCATACCAGTACTCAGACCACTTGTACCGCAGCAGGCACACATGGCCGCTTATGCACCCAGTAACGCCATTATCATCTCTGATGTTCGTGCCAACATTAATCGCATCTCCGAGATTATTGACCGCATGGATGAGTCTGCGGTTAAAGAGACCGAAATTATTCAACTTCGCTACGGCGTTGCCACTGACGTGGTTGAGATGTTGAAGGCGCTTGAGAAGTCTCGGGCAGGCGAGGGTGCTGATGCCAATGATGAAGCGACACTGGTTGCCGACAAGCGGACTAATAGCGTAATTGTGACGGCCGACGAGGTGAGCATTGAGCGTATCAATGGTTTGATCGATTACCTCGATATTCCCCTCGAACAAAGCGGTAATGTGCGTGTTATGTACCTCGAATACGCGGATGCAACAGAAGTCGCTGAAGTGCTGACGCGGGTCATGCAGAATCTGGCGCGGCTTGACGACGAAAGTCGCGGCCAAAGCCGTTCCGCAAATGCGGCGAAGTCAACGATTGAAGCTGATGCTGCGACCAACAGTCTTATTATGACCGCCGATACAGACGAAATGGCCGCGCTCGAGTCGGTGATTGCCCGACTCGATATTCGTCGCGCGCAGGTGCTCGTCGAGGCCATTATCGTCGAGATGGAGATTGTTGAGGGGCGGGAGCTTGGACTGCAGTGGCTTTTCGCCAATGATTCGGGTGTGTACGGGAGCAGCATCAGTACGAGTTCCGCGCAGCAAGCGCGTAACGCGGGTATTGCGCAGGCCCTTCTTCCGGAGGACAGCGCCTCTACCGACATTGGCGTTCGCGATTTGGCAGGCGCACTTGCGCAAGTCCCGGGCTCGACCTTCGGTTGGGGTGTTGTTGATGAGGGTCTAACAATGACAACGATCCTCAACGCACTCCAGTCGCAGGGCAATGCCAATATTCTCTCGACACCCAGTGTCATTGCCTTGGACAACGAAGAGGCCTTCATCACGGTGGGGCAGCAAGTCCCCTTTGTGACCGGCAGTTACACCAACACCGGCTCTTCAAACGGTGTGGCCAATCCCTTTCAAACCATTCAGCGTGAAAACGTGGGTGTGACGCTCCGAGTCACACCACAAATCAACGAAGGCGACTCGGTGGTGATGGACATCGTCCAAGAGGTCTCCAGTATTTCGCAGCAGGTGCTCTCGGCGTCAGACGTCATTACCAACGAGCGTAAAATCGAAACGAAGGTGATGGCGCAAGACGGCGATATCGTCGTTTTAGGGGGGCTGGTTAAAGACGACATACAAGACTCGCGACAGGGTGTACCGGTGCTCTCGGGTATTCCTGTGATTGGAAGATTATTCAGAAACGACGTCGTTTCTGTGACGAAGTCGAACTTACTCGTCTTTATCCGTTCCACGATTATTCGTGACGATGAAGACCTTGCGGGTGCGACGGCTGAAAAGTATCGATACATTCGCGATCAACAACGCCAGCGCCGAGATCAGGGTCTGATGTTCCTTGATGACAATGTGATGCCCGTACTCCCGACGTGGGAGGATCGCGTGCGTTCTCTCCCTGAAGTGGCCGAGGAGCCGATCGATCAGTGAGTATCATTCCTGAAACTATGAGTATCGATGCGTCTCTATCAGTCGAGGGCGAAGTGCCGTTAATCGCAGAACCCCGAAGAGGGATTCTGCCGTTTGGTTTCTCCAAAGCGCACCAGGTCGTGCTTGAAGACGCTGACAACGGTCTGGTGTTGAGTCATGTAGGTCCTATCGACACCAACACACTGCTTGAAGTCAGACGCACATCAGGCGCAAATTTTAAGCTTGAGCAAGTTGATGAGGCGACGTTCCAGCTTCGCTTGAGCGGCGCCTATCAGCGCAATCAAAATCAGGCGGCGCAAATGGCGGAGGATCTTTCCACCGACGTCGATTTGGCGCGGCTCGTGGATGAGATTCCTGACCTGGGTGACTTGATGGACGCGGAGGATGACGCGCCCATTATCCGACTCATCAATGCGATACTGTCTCAGGCAGTGAAAGAGCAGGCGTCAGACATACACATAGAGACGTTTGAGGACCGACTGTCGGTGCGTTACCGGATCGATGGCGTTCTCGCCGAGGTCTTGTCACCCAAGCGGATGTTGGCCCCATTGCTGGTCTCACGACTTAAAGTAATGGCCAAACTCGACATTGCGGAGAAGCGCATACCGCAGGATGGCCGCATATCGGTCCGCATTGCAGGTCACGCGATCGATATTCGAATGTCGACAATTCCCTCTGCGCACGGCGAGCGCGTCGTGCTTCGATTGCTGGACAAGCAAGCGGGTCAGCTCGAGTTAACGCAGCTTAAGATGAATCAGCAAGTGCATGAAGGCTATCGAACCGCGCTTGCCAGACCCCACGGCATTATCTTGGTCACGGGACCTACAGGCTCGGGAAAGACCACTACTTTGTATGCAGGCCTATCAAGCATCAACCAAACTTCTCGCAACATCCTAACGATCGAAGACCCGGTGGAGTACATGTTGCCGGGTGTGGGACAGACACAGGTCAATCCTAAGGTGGATATGACATTTGCCCGGGGACTGCGCGCGATTTTGCGTCAGGATCCCGACGTGGTGATGGTGGGAGAAATTCGAGACTTGGAAACCGCCGAGATCGCAGTACAGGCCTCTCTGACGGGTCACCTTGTGCTGTCTACGCTGCACACTAATACGGCGATTGGTGCTGTGACCCGGTTGCAAGACATGGGAGTGGAACCGTTTTTACTCTCGTCGAGCCTGGTCGGTGTGATGGCTCAGAGGCTCGTGCGACTCCTTTGCATGGACTGTCGAGAGCCGGCCGAGGCCAGTGGCCGTGAGCGAGAATTGCTCGGAATAACGGGAGACGAACCGGTCCAGATTTATCACGCTAAGGGTTGCGCCAAGTGCAACATGACGGGATATCGTGGACGAACGGGTATTTATGAGCTTATCGAGGTCGATGAGACCCTTCGAACTGCGATCCACGAGGGTCAGGGTGAGCAAGCGATGTTGTCGGTGGCACGCAAGAATTACCCCGGTATTCAGGTCGATGGTCAACGACGAATTTTGGGCGGCGAAACAACGCTTGAAGAGGTCCTTCGCGTTACCTCGGTGACATAGCATGGCGGCTTACAAATACAGGGCACTCGACTCCGACGGAAAACTGATTAAAGGGGTTCTTGAGGGCGACTCTGAACGGCAAATCCGCGCACAGCTTAGAACCAAGAGCCTTCGTCCCATTGAGGTGACCTCAGCGGGGCGACGCGCAGCCAACGGCACACGTGCAGACTCTGGTGCAAAACGAGGGTGGTTTGCGCCCCGGCTGAGTGCCAGCGAACTCGCCTTGGTGACCCGACAATTATCCACCCTAGTGGCGTCGGCGCTACCGCTGGATGAGTGCCTTCAAGCGGCCGCTGAACAAACGCGCAGGGCATCAACAAAGGCACTGTTACTGCAGGTTCGTTCTAAGGTCGCCGAGGGACACACTCTGGCGCACGCCATGGGGCAGTTCCCGCAGACGTTTGGTGACATGTACCGTGCGATGGTGACCGCCGGTGAGCAGGCTGGGCAACTTGGCCCAGTGCTTGAGCAACTGGCGGATTACACAGAAAATCGACAACATACGGCGCAGAAACTCCAGATGGCGCTGATCTACCCCTTTGTTTTAATTGGCGTAGCCATTGCGGTGGTGGCAGCGTTAATGGTGTTTGTGGTTCCAGAGATGGTGGGTATTTTTGCGCAAACTAAAACTGAGTTACCCCCGTTAACGGTTGCCCTCATCGCTACCAGTGATTTTCTGACGAATTACGGCGCGCTGCTCATGGTGGGTCTTCTGATTTTGGTGGTTGTCATACAACGGTTGTTGAAAAACCCCATCTATAAAAAGGTCTCTGACGCAGCGCTGCTGCGAGTCCCTGGAATTCGACGCGTTTTAATCGGTATGGATACTTCGCGCTTCTCCTCGACGTTAAGCATTCTTATGGCGTCAGGCGTGCCATTACTGGACGCGCTTAAAATTGCAGGCGCGGTCATGAATAATTTGGTGTTGCGTGCCTCAAGCCAAGAGGTTGCGAGTAAAGTCCAAGAGGGATCAAGCTTAAATCGGGCGCTGTCACAGGAAGACTACTTTCCTCCAATGATGGTCCACATGGTGGCATCCGGCGAGACGAGTGGTGAATTAGAGTCCATGCTTGAGCGATCTGCCGCGAACCAAGAGCGTGAGCTAGAGGCCACTTTAGGCACGGTTATGGCGTTATTTGAGCCCATCATGGTGGTGTTTATGGGTGGGCTAGTACTGACAATAGTGATGGCAATTCTATTGCCTATATTCGATTTGAACACGATGGTGAGGTAGCAAAGTGAAGAAGCAGAATGGATTTAGCTTGATCGAAATTCTCGTGGTTCTGGTGATCATGGGCTTGTTGATCAGTGTTGTGGCGCCAACGGTCTTAAACAGTGCGGACGATGCCCGGATTCAAAAAGTACAGGCGGATTTTAAGTCGATCGAAACTGCGCTCAAGATCTACCGCCTCGACAATTACGTCTACCCAACAACGGAGCAAGGGTTGGTCGCCCTTGTTGACGCGTCGACTCTTGAACCCGAGCCCCGTAATTTCAAGAAAGGCGGCTACTTGCCTGATGCGCCGTTAGACCCTTGGGGACGCGAGTATCTTTACTTGTCACCCGGCGAATACGGCGAGGTTGATATCTATTCACTGGGCGCTGACGGACTGCCTGGCGGCGAAGATCAGAGTGCCGACATCGGTAACTGGGGTGAAGACGACAACTCATAAAGGAGTGCTCGTTCGTGAGTCAACGTCAGCGAGGCTTCAGCCTCATCGAAATGCTCGCAGT
>JAQXEB010000213.1 GCA_029251065.1 Luminiphilus sp. | reverse complement strand
TACGCGCTTTGAATCGCCCGCTTGTCAAACTTTTCAGTGGCGCCCCGCGCCAGCGGCTCTTGAGTAATGTCGACGTACTTGGGTATTTTGTAACCCGCAATGCGTGACTTAAGTCCCTCGCGAATCACATCTTCCGTGATCAAGTCGTTCGCAACTCGAACCATCATCACCAACTCCTCGCCCATCAGCTCGTCTGGAACACCGAAAACCACACACTCTTGCACACCATCTATTTGATAGCAGGCCTGTTCGGTGTCACCAGGATAGATATTCTCACCACCTCTAATCACGATATCTTTGATTCGGCCTGTGATATGAACGTAACCATCATCAGCGACGTAGCCAATATCTCCGGTTTTCATCCAACCATCATCGGTGAATACCGCTGCGTTTGCCTCGGGCTTATTCCAATACCCTAGCGTACAGGCGACCCCACACATTTCGATCTCACCCGCCTCTCCTTGAGGCAGAACCGCACCGTCAGGCGAGGTGCAACGGATATCCATAATGGGCGACTGCACACCAGCAGCATCCGGCTTAGCGTCAAATACCGCACCCGCGGCCTGACTACCAACGGCGAGTGTTTCCGTCAGTCCATAGCCGCCAGACGCATAGGCTTTATCGATCTTGGCTTTAATGATTGACGGCAGATCCGAAGGCATTGCAGCTCCACCGGAGGACACGCGATGTAAGGACGAAATATCAAAATCAGCCAAATTCGGTTGAGTCAGCAAATCCTTTACCAAAGAGGGAACACTACTGAAAAGCGTTACACGCTCAGCTTCGATCAAACGAAGCGCTTCCTGCGCATCCCATTTTGAGATCATTACAATGCCCTGCCCCGTGACCAACGGCAGGACAAACGACCCCAAAAGGCCGGTCGCATGGAACAGTGGGACGTTCAAGAGCGCTTTTTCTTGGACGGCACCGCCTCGTAATTCACGGAGCCCGCCCTCGACTGTCATAGTCAGCATGCCCGTAAACATCATATTAAAAACCGCTTGTGACAGCGCCTGCTGACAGTGAACAACACCCTTAGGTGCCCCAGTGCTGCCCGACGTGTAGAGAATCAGACAACGATCACTCGGCTCTGGGGTCAGTACCGCCGATGGCGTCTTATCAAAAACAGCGTCGTGAAAGTCAATACCTCGCCGTGAGCCTGGCTCTGCTCGATCGTAGACAATGAGCCGCTTATGGGTCTCAAGTGACTCGTCCAACAGGACCGCACGTTGGTCGTCACACAACAGCCACTGAGCACCGCAATCGTCGACGGCAAAAGCAAGCTCAGACGCCTGCCCCCAACTGTTAATCGGAACCACGGTGGCGCCGGCAAGAAACGCGGCAGTAAACCCAATAAGCCACTCAGCATTATTGCGCATCGCAATCGCAAACCGGTCTCCAGGAGTCAGACCTTGCGCTTCAAGGTAGGCGCGAAGTGCATCCGCGCGCTCAAAAAAAGCCGAAAAACTCAGTCGCGTATCGCCAGAGACAATAAAATTTAGATCGCCGTGCCCTCGGGCATTTTGAATAATCTCCGTCAGCGTGTTGGGGGCATTTTTATAACCCGCCAGCGCACCCCGCTCAGTTGAAACCGGACAGACCTCAAAAAAGGCGCCCTTCGCAGTGAGCTCCTCAATAGTGGCTTTCATCGACACAGTTTGGATCCTCTTATTATGGCGTCCAGTTTAGCCAGACCCGAGCATAGAAATCGATGTCATTTGTTTCCCTACCATAATCCATATGGGCGGATCGTAATCCGTTTGCAGGCTCCCCAAAGGTGGGCAGATCCGCACTAGCCGTTATACTTCTGGTGGTAAAAATGAGTGCTTGGAAGCCTGCTATGATGATTGCTACCGATTCACCCCGTTGTCCATTGCCCATGCCGATGGGATGGTTTCAAGTACTTTACTCAAAATG
>JAQXEB010000212.1 GCA_029251065.1 Luminiphilus sp. | reverse complement strand
AGTGTCGACCAAACGTAAGGACCATCCGCACCCCACTGAACAGAGAGTTCAGGAACGCTGAGGTAGTCTCCCTTCTCGATTGACGCGTCAATTTCAAAGGCCATGCCCGGGCGCAACGTATCCGCGGTGTTGTCAATTGCAGCTCTTGCTCTGAACGCTCGTGTGGAGGCGTCGACACGCGAGTCGACCGCGACGACGGTACCTTCCGTGGAGTCATCGGGCGACTCCCATTGCCGCGCTTTGACTTTGAGGTTCGTTACCACTCTACCGATAAAACTCTCGGGGACCGTGAAGTCGACGAGCAGCACTCTGCGGTCATCCAGCGTGGTAACGACCGTGGCGGTATTTACTCTGTCGCCGATCTCCACATCGGTAATGCCGATACGCCCAGAAAAAGGGGCCTTGATCGAGCGCCGAGAGAGTTCAACCTTCGCCTGTGACAGCCTTATCTCAGACAAGTCAACGTTGCTTTGCGCGGTATCGATCATGCTCTGTGAGATGTTAGCTTCCGTCGCGTTCAGGGAGTTGTAGCGATCCAACACGCGCTTTGACTCTGACAGTTCAACGTGAGCCTGCCGGACGGCAAGGGCTTCATCTCGGTCATCGAGTACCAGTAACACCTCCCCCTGTTCTACGAAGGCATCGGGCGCTAATTTGGCAAACGTCACAACGCCTGCGCTCTCGGGAAAAAGCGTCACGCTTTGCTGAGCGCGCGCGGTACCCACGGACTTGATGGCGTCTATCAGTGGTGCGCGTTCCACCAGTGCTGTGATGACGGGCAGTTCACGCGCGCCCCAAGAACCGCGGCCCCCGCGTTCCGTATTTTCCGCCTCTTTCGAGCACGCGGAGAGTAGTGCGCCCAAGACGACGAGGCTGGTGACGGCGGTGGGCGATGGAAAACCAAATAATTTCATTCACTGAGTATAGCCCGTAACTGTTCGGTCAGGCCTCATTTTTAACACGCCCTTGCATGTCGATATCGACAAAGCTCCGACGTTGGCTTAGAGCATGACCTCAATTAAACGAGGACCGTACTCTGACATTGCGTTTGCCATCGCCGTATCCAGTTCGGCGACCGTCTCCACCCGCTGAGACACCATTCCCATTCCACGGGCAATGTCGGTCCACTGAATGGCTGGATTGGTGAGGTCGAGTAAGGACAGGGCAGTGGGACCTGGACGCTCGACACCCACTCTGGCGAGCTCGATATTCAAGATGGCGTAGGAACCATTGTTAAGAATGAGAACCGTCACGTCGAGGTTCTCTCTGACCATTGTCCATAGAGACTGAACGGTATACATGGCAGAGCCATCAGCTTCGAGGGCCAGTACTTTGCGATCGGGGCAGGCGACAGAAGCCCCAAGAGCAAGGGGCAACCCTTGCCCGATAGCGCCTCCCGTCAGGGTCAACCAGTCATGCGGCGCCGCATTATTGGTCATAAGAAAGGCTCCCAAGCCGTTGGTGGCACCTTCATCCGAGACAATCGCGCCGTCAGGCAGTCGATTAGCAATGACCTTACCCAGTTCGACAGCGTTAATCGGCCCTTGTGCGAGTTCATGTTCCAGACGCTGGGCGACTTTACTCACCTGCGGCGGGGCCCCAAGGGCATCTGCTAATCGCTTGAGTGCATCGATCGTGTCGACGCTGGCATCGCCTAGCCTGATTAGATTGGCGGTATCGGGGGAGAGCCAGCCCGGTTTGTCAGGGTAGGCAAAAAAGGATACGGGAGGCTTTGTGCCCACAACAATCAGGGTGTCGAGGTTTTGCAAGTGTTCCGCAGCCATTTCGCCGAAATAGGGCAACCGCTCGGTTTCAACCCGTCCGGCACCGCGTGACTGACGAGTAAAAAACGTTTCTGTAATAAGTCGTGCACCCGTTGCTTCTGCAACCCGTCCGGCCTGAAGCAGTCCCTCCTCGCGCAGCGCATGTCCACCCATGAATAGGGCGGTGGCTCGTCCACTCATCAGCGCCTCAGCGGCCTCACTAATCTGCTGATCGCTGCACGTATTTGCAGACGGTATTTCGGGGACCTGCACGTCTGCACTCGTGGCGTCCCAGGCGTGATTCGCGGGGGCAACAAAAGCGGTGACTTGCCCTGGATAGGCAAGACTCTCCTGCCAGGCCTGTAAACCCACCTCGGCCAAATCGTCGGCACTTGTTGATGTTCCAGTCCAGGCACACACCGCAGCGGTGAGTCCCTTAATGTCAGAGGTGAGTGGGGCGTCGAGCTCCAGGTGATGGGTGGCGTGATCACCGATCATATTCAGTACCGGCACTCGTGCTCGCGACGCATTGTGTAAGTTTGCAATTCCATTGGCATAGCCGGGACCGAGGTGAAGTAGTGTCAGCGCAGGCGAATCGGTCATGCGTCCAAAGCCATCAGCAGCGCCCGTTACAACACCTTCGAACAGTCCGAGTATGGCCCGTATTCGGGGCTCTTTATCGAGCGCGGCAACAAGTTGCATTTCAGATGTTCCGGGGTTGGCAAAGCACGCGGTGACACCGGCATCAGCAAGTTTTTTTATGAGGAGGTCTGCACCGTTCATCGTTGGTTATCCTGAGGGACGTGATAAGAGTCGCGATAGTATAAGCAGACTTAAACACCAATACCTGTAAAGACGTCGATTTCGTCTCGTCTTACTGGAGTGCTAGCCCAATTACGACGGAACTTTGCCGAGCGCTGAATAGGACTGCTGAGTGAGTAGGGTCGCTCACCCATGCTCAACAGAGGCCCTGATTTTCAGCCTGCGGTGTTGAATCAGTCAGTTCATCGAGCGATTCGTATTGCGACACGGTCAACCGCTGTCAGTCTAAATAGGCGGACGAAACACGGCGTGTATTGGTATTTGCGGACCTTGGCGAGTATTAACGTTGGATCGACAGCGCCGGCTTGGCCGAGCGATCGGCTCGATAAAGCCCCCAGTGCTTCTCAGGCTCTAAGGGATGATCGGATCCTTTCCAATTTTCATCAAAGGCTTCAAAGACATAGACCAGAATCTGTTGCTCCTCAGCCCATGAAAGCAGTTGTTCCAAGTACTCCCGTTGAAGCATTTCGCCGACGTTATCCGGTGGGATGCCTCGACCGTTGGAGGCCGTGGCCCAACCCGCTTCTGTAATGATGACTTGTTTATCGGGGTACCGCGCTTGAACGGCTTCAAAGTTTTTGCGGGTGTAATCCATCGCCTCGTCGAGTGTTTTATATTCCCAAACGGGGTAAGTATGAATGGAAATGACGTCGAGATTTGCGGCTAGCTCCGCAAGGCTTGTGAGCCAAGGGACGTAGTTCTCACAAAATGTGACGGGCTGTTTGATCTGCGATCGCACATCGGAGGCGTACGCCTTGACTGTCTCAGGTTCGATCAAGTGATCGGTCCAGTCGACGGTGGCTTCATTACCGACAGAAACCACATCGATGATGTCGGGGTAGCGATTAGCCCAAGCGATCGCGCGATCCAGCTCCGCGCGATTCGCTTCTTTGTTTGCAGCAAGTGTCGCGTCTTCGTAAACACCGCCCCAAGGGCAGTTGGGATTATTTACTTCGGCGCCGATGTAGGCCCCCAGCATCACTTTAAACGGTAGTCTTTCTCGCTCTATGGTTCGCAGTACACGCTCGGTGTGTACGTCACAGGCATAGACACGAAGTGCCGACCAGTGACCACTGAGTAAAAGGAGATCTTCCAAAATCTCGCTTTCCGACGGAAAGACGCCGGTGTCGGGACTTTGATTGTCTCGAAAACCGGAATAGCAGATGGCTCTCTTGTAGGACAGTGGTCGCGTTTGATTCATATTATTCTCGAATATTTGAAGCGTTCTTCCTCGTCCCAAAGGCCCCAGTGAGCGCCGACATCGCCCTCACCAGCGTCTCCCGATACCTTCCAGCCTTCATCGAAGGACGCAAAGTAAAACATTTCAATGTTTTCTTCAGCAGCCCATTCCATGGCTCTTAAAAAATAAAGGTATGCGCCTTGAAGTGAGGACTCTGCGCCGTAAAAGGTTCCGCCTGAACTGGGCCAGCCGGTCTCAGACACAATGACGCGTTTCCCTTGAGCAACCTTCATCACTCTGCGATACATATCCTGCATATAAAGCGTGGCGTAGGGCAAGGCACATCCTTCCCAAAATGGATAGCAGTTCGTCAGTAGGACATCACAGGCCGCGGTCACGTTTGGGCGATCCTCGAACTCGTAGTACGCGTCAACATAGCCAATGGGTACCTGCGAGGGTACTCGCTCACGGACCTCAGTCATGAATTCGAGTAATTCACTTTCCTCGAGGTCTCCGCGATACAAGACCTCGTTACCCACTGCCGCCACATCGACAACACCCTCGTTGGCAAGCGTGATTAGGTTCTCAATTTCCAAACGATTTTTGTCTGCATCCTTTCCCAGCCAAGCCCCGACGAGCGTCTTCATACCCATGGAATGTGCGACTGTCGGAATATGCTCGTTTCCTTGCGTCGTTGAGAAAGAGCGAATCCAATTAAAGTGTGACTCGAGCAACGCCATTCGCTGTTTGACCTGGTCCCAAGTCACCTCATCGCCGGGTTTTTGTCCCTTGCTGTAAGCACTAAACGAAATGCCATGCATCTTTTCCGACAGTAACTGCTCGAGGCGTGTATCAAGATCTACCTCGCTCGAATTTCGCGTGTCATTCCCAATAAGATAGTG
>JAQXEB010000211.1 GCA_029251065.1 Luminiphilus sp. | reverse complement strand
GACACACCCAAATTAGCCGCCAGTTTTGCAGTGGTGATTTTGCTGCCTGGGCTTGCCTCAAGCATTTGCGCGAGCGTTTGTAAGATTTGATCTTTTCGGTCGCTTCGTCTTTGTGACATAGGTTCCACCGAGTTGGGTGATTAACGATCGTGGCTAATGGTCCACGGTACTCATGCTCTGGTTCGTGATCAAGGTGCCGATTCCCTCATCGCTGAAAATTTCGAGCAATGTGGCATGGGGAACTCGGCCATCGATGATGTGCGCGCTCGCCACGCCCGCCTTGACCGCGTCCATGGCGCACTGAACTTTTGGCAGCATACCGCCGGTAATGACCGCTTGATCGATCAGTTCATCCACACGCTGGGTCGATAAGCCGGTCAAGGTTTGACCGGCTGCATCCAAAAGCCCCGTTACATTAGTCAGCAGTATGAGTTTCTCCGCACCTAAGACCTCGGCGAGCTTTCCCGCAACCAAATCCGCGTTGATGTTGTAGGTGTTTCCATCAACACTGCCCGCAACAGGGGCAATGACAGGGATATAGTCGCTTTCACCGAGCATGGTTAAGATATCGGTATCAATGCTCTCCACCTCCCCAACGAGGCCGATGTCTTCAGAGCCCGTCACACGATGGTTACTTGAGAGCGCTCTTGCTCTGATAAGTTCGCCGTCTTTTCCAGTGATTCCCACGGCGCGCCCACCATTTCTGTGAATGCTATCGACAATCTCCTTATTGACAGAGGCGCCAAGAACCATTTCAACAACATCCACGGTTTCTTCATTAGTGACGCGCATTCCGCCGACGAATCGAGACTCAATTCCAAGACGATCTAATAGTTTCCCGATTTGAGGACCCCCGCCGTGAACAACGATGGGGTTCATACCGACAAGTTTCATTAATACAACATCGCGAGCAAAGCTCTCATGAAGTTCGGGGTCTGTCATGGCGTTACCCCCGAACTTAATGACCACGGTTTTGCGAGTAAACCGTTGGATATACGGTAAAGACTCTGTGAGTACTCGTGCAAATTGCTCTGCGTCTGATCGATTAAGAGACATGCTGTCCTCTGTTGGTTTTTACCCATGCTGTAGCAATTTACGGAATCTGCAGCCTTAAATCTGTGCTCGTCGCTTTCAAGATGTGGATCGGTAGGTGCTGCAGTCGAATCCGGCAGTTTAATCCTACATTATTGTCGTCGAAACGCAGCTGCGGACTTCTATTTGCATTCAGAGTTTAGAGGTAAGCGCAGCCGTTCGATAGATCATTCTGCTTGTTGCGTATGATCCTCACTTAATCCAGGTGGCGACTTAGCTCTCCAATAATGGCCTCGGCAAGAACGCGCTTAGTTGATATTGGCATTTCAATATTGCCGTTTTGTCCAATGAGGACACCCGCATTACGATCGCTGTCGAATCCGATTGAGGCGTCGCTCACATCGTTGGCAAAAATATAGTCTAAAGACTTTTTCGCAAGCTTTTGGCGCGCGTATTCCTTCACATCTTCCGTTTCTGCGGCGAAACCCACCACGAGCGACGGCCGCGAAGCGCTGTTCGATACGGTGGCAATGATATCGGGGTTTGGCACTAAGCGAAGATCCATTTTTGCGACACCGTTGCGCTTAATTTTTTGTGACGCGACGGACTCAGGCTTAAAGTCGACAACCGCAGCGGCGCCAATAAATATATCGGCCGTTGCTGCAGCGAGAAGGCTTGCCTCGTGCATTTCTTGGGTGGTTTCAACGGCAATAACGTGAACGCCATCGACAGCTGAACAGTTTACCGGACCTGAAATTAAGGTGGTTTTAGCCCCGGCGTTGACGCAGGCCTCGGCAAGCGCGTAGCCCATTTTTCCAGAGCTTCGATTGCTAATATAGCGGACGGGGCAAATCGGCTCACGAGTGGGTCCGGCAGTGATGACCACGTGGCGACCTGCTAGAAGGCCGGTACCGAGTGTCTCTGTAATTGCCTCAACGATTAGCGCAGGTTCGAGTAACCGACCCGCACCCACGTCGCCACACGCCTGGCTACCGGAACTTGGTCCGAGGACGGTCGCGCCTCGGTCATTCAGCACTTTAATATTGTCTTGAGTTGCTTTTTTTGCCCACATTTCTTGGTTCATTGCAGGTGCAATAAACAATGGCGCAGGCGTCGCAAGAACACACGCCCCAAGCAGGTCATTTGCTCTACCCTGAACGAGCCTGGCGATCGAGTCGGCACTTGCCGGTGCAATGAGCATGACGTCTGCCCAGCGTGCAAGTTCAATATGACCCATCGCCGCTTCCGCATCCGTGTCTAGAAGGTCCGTGTGCACGTCATGGCCCGACAGGGCTTGCATTGTAAGTGGCGTAATAAATTCGCAGGCGCCCTCGGTCATTACGACCCGCACATTTGCACCTTCGCGAATCAGATCACGGGTGAGCTCAGCGGCCTTATAAGCCGCGATACTGCCGGTAATGCCGAGGATGAAATTACGATTTAAAAGATGTGCCATTTTTAAGTTAGAGCGCTCAGAGTACGTGTCAAAGGTAGCATTCAGTCGCGGTGAATCATACCGGTGTTGCAGGAGTGGCTTTGGGTATACGCAATCACGTTGTTAATTCTCAAAGAATGGTCAGAACCTAGGCAGCAGGTGAGGATGTGAAAAAACAAGGAGCAGTGAATTGTCATGAGGCGTCTCGGTACGATCACTCGATCGTAGGCGTATTGGCCACAGTGATGAATATTTCCTCATTGGTGATTTGGCAGGTTCTGGCGGCTTATAGGGACCAACTGAGTCTCGCAACGATTGTTCGCCGTATTGTTGATCAGGAAATCAACCACCCTACGATTGATACCGCGGCTCGCCTGCGGCTTCGCGCGTCACTGCAGTTACAGACGTTGGTGAACCGAGAGGCACTTTCTGAACCATCGTGCGTCTTGGGAACACGGGCATACGAAGGTTATGTGATCGATGCGTTGTCGGGCTTGTCGCAAGAGCACTTTTTGGCATTGTTTCTCGACGCCCGAAATCGATTAATTACGAGCGAAGTCCTATTTTATGGCAGTGTTGA
>JAQXEB010000210.1 GCA_029251065.1 Luminiphilus sp. | reverse complement strand
ACGATGTGTAGTTAAAGCAGACTCATTGGTCACTCATTAAACGTTAAAAGCGCACAGCGGACCTCGCGCGAGCACAGGTCTAAATGAGTTTACGTAGTGACCCACCGCCATAAAAATCTTAATAGACCTTTCGTTCGTCCACAGGTTGCTCTAGCGTGTGGGCCTGAATTTTACCGAGGAGAGCGCAAGTGCAATTTGATGACGTAGTAATGGGACGCCGCAGTATTCGAGGTTATAAAAATGAGCCCGTCTCAAAGGCATTAATTCAGGAAGTATTGGCCTTAGCCATGCGCTCGCCATCATCCATGAACACACAGCCATGGAACTTTACCGTGGTCTCTGGAGAGCCCTTGGACCTGATCCGGGCCGGCAATACCGAGCGAAATCTTGCAGGCGTGCCGCACTCACGGGAGTTTCGGATCGGTACCGCCTTCGCTGGGCAACACAGGGACCGTCAGGTAGGCGTCGCAAAACAGTTATTTGCGGCCATGGATATTGCGCGTGAAGACACCGAGAAACGGCAGGATTGGGTACTGCGCGGATTTAGGCAGTTTGATGCTCCCGTGTGCGTCATCATTACCTACGACGCCGTACTGGCAGACAGCGACGATACCGCGTTTGACTGCGGTGCGGTCACCACAGCACTCGTCAATGCCGCATGGTCGAGAGGACTTGGCGCCGTAATTAACAGCCAAGGAATTATGCAGTCTCCCGTGGTGCGCGAACACGCCAAGATTGCCGAAGATCAGGTCATTATGAAGGCTGTAGCCTTGGGCTGGCCAGACGAGATGTTTCCCGCTAATGCTGTTATTTCACACCGTAAAAGTGTCGAAGAGGCCGCCACTTTTTTAGGGTTTAGTGATTAAGCTCAGGGCTTCCTCAACGCAGAGGCTGGCGTCTCGACAACGCTTCTATAGAGGTAATGCGTCTCTCTCGCCAGCCGGCTCTCATAAGCCACCTGTGATTGATACTCAAGCGGTAAAAGTATGACTGCGCAGGTCTCTTGTTGATGCTCTCTGCTACTGGCTGATGCTCTTCGCTGCCAGTACCATCGATCTTGGCGCTCACGCAGATGACGTTTTAGTCTCGCGGCAATGGTGCTGATTTTTCTTTGAGTTGCTTCAATCCCGGTGGGAACGGCGTATTTAGAAAAGTGCCGATCCAGTGAAGCCATATGACGACCAGTAAGTCGCCGTGGGTCATTACCCGACTCAGTCCCAGCCCGCCTAGAAAGGCAAAAACGACCCAGATTAAACGCCAGCGAAGGGTAAAGAAGTGAATGGCAGCAAAGATAATATTGCTCATCACTACGGCATAAATAGGTGCCAGGTAGCCCGTGAGTAAATTCGGCAACGCAAGACGGAAAATCCATTCTTCAGCGATGGAAATAAACAATAAATAGCCAATCCACGTCAGTTGCTTGCGGTTCACAACCTTGTCCGACAGCTGCGAGTACGCGATTAAAAATACCCACAAGGCCAGAAAGGCCAGCCCATAGTAATGCGGTGACGCAAAGAAGCCGGTCAGGCTCAGCGACAAGTCTGCGAACGCCGTGGGAAACAGAACGAAAAGTCCGGCCAGAGCCAACATTAATAAGCCGTGCCGCACGAAGACCTGGGTAAAGCTCGTGATTTTTGTACCGTCTGGCGCATCGCGCTGGAGACGGCCTTGCGACTCCGGGAATACGCCCTCTGAGTCATTTTTTGGGCTTAGGTGTGTGTTTTCAAGCATGAGGCGAGGTTAAACGATTCTTTAGACGAGCGGGCAGATAATAGGCCCAGACGCCGATATAAAAGCCTGCGCCAAGCACCCGCGGTTCTGCAGCTTCATCGACGCTTTTTCATGGCGTTTTATGTCAACGGCGGTGTCGCTTTTACCCGACGTTCTCCGCTAACGCTGTGTGCCCCCTAACGCTGTGCCGTCGTCTGGGAACGTGCAATAAAGTCAATAATGACCTCAGAGATCTCTTTCGGTCGAGTCTCTTGTACGAAGTGCCCACCACCACGAAGGGTCGTGTGCGGCTCATTTTTTGCCCCAGGCACCCGCTCCCTGAACTCTTTATCCGACCCCTTCGTCACAGGATCATCGTCGGTGAACGCGCACAGAAATGGCTTTCCAAATGTATCAAAGAACTCCCAGGCTAAACGCTGGTGCTCAAGCGACGGTGAAGTCGGCAAAGACGGCACTTGGCTCGGCATTGCCCGAGGCCCCATGGTGTACTCAGCCGCCGGGAAAGGTGCGTCGTAAGCTTGCGTGACAGCCGAGGGAAGCGGCGCTCTGAACCCAAGTTTGTGCAAAAGCGCGCGGGTTATTTGGATTATTTTGGTTTGCGGCTCTGTTGAGAAACTGAGCATAAAACCGATCGGTAAGTATTCGGTTTCCCAGCAGAACTTCTGCCAGACCGCAAAAACGCGTGCTGGGTTTGCAGCCTTCGTTTCCCAAGACAACCGTCCTATTTCCTTGGCCATATCAAACAGGGTCGGCGTTGGCGCACTCGCTCGATAGGCCTCAACCTCAGCAACCTGCTCTTGCGGTACATCGGGGTTGTAAGGCAAGCCCGTATTGGAGATCACAACCCGATCAAATCGGGTACTGTGCGCGGCAACAAGCCTCAAACCAATCAGTCCGCCCCAGTCTTGACCAAAAAATGTGAGTGCAGTGAAGTCATTTTGCTCAAGCCATGCGCCCATCCACTCGACCTGTCGCTCGTAGCTGTAGTCTTCTCTTGCAGCCGGCTTATCACTTTTTCCAAAACCCACCAAATCCGGACAGATCACTCGTAGCCCCGCCCCAGTTAGGTACGGGATCATTTTACGGAACAAGTAACTCCACACTGGCTGGCCGTGCAAACACAGAACCGCAGGACCGTCACTAGGTCCCTCGTCAATGTGATGAATCCTAATCGTCGCGCCGTCTTCAGTCATGACGTTGGTGTAGTGAGGCTCGAACGGGTAGTCCTTAATGGACGCAAAGCTCGTCTCAGGCGTTCGTAACACTTTCATTTTGATCGCGCCATTTATTGTGACATAATTTATGCCAATATATCGTCTCTGTTAGCGCGTTGGAAGCGTTTAGAAAAACGATAGGGACCGCGTGATGACCCCACTGCATTAATAACAGGCTTTTGGGCAAGCAGGTCAGCCGCCCTTCCGGGGCTTAGCACATCAACCATGACTCACTTAAGGAACGCATTGTATGGATTTCACTCATTTTGCGAAATCAAGAAAAAGCGCGAGGGGGTTTCTCGATAAGCCGGTACCCAAGCAAGTAGTTGATGACATCTTAGCGACGGCGAAATGGGCACCCAGTTCTTACAACACCCAAACCTGGAGAGTCCATGCAGTCACAGGCGAGACACTCGATAGAATTCGCGAAGGCAACACAAAAAACACACTCGAGGGAAAGCCCCACGTCAGAGACTTTCCTTACAAAGAAGAGTACGAGGGTGAGCATCGCAAGCGACAGATTGACGTGGCGATTCAGCTGTTTGAGGCGATGGAGATTGCGCGCGACGACAAGGAAAAACGTCTAGACTGGATGCTTCGAGGCTTTCGGCAGTTTGACGCGCCAGTGTCTCTCGTACTGACCTACAACAAGTACCTTGAGCCCGCCGCTATTAGCCAGTTCGCGCTCGGGTCGCTCGCCTACGGCATTGTTCTCGCCGCCTGGGAGCGCAAGTTGGGCTGCGTTATCAATGGTCAGGGCATTATGCAGTCGGATGTCGTGCGCGACCTGGCCGGCATTCCGGACGATGAAAGCATTATGATTTGTATTGCGCTGGGCTATCCGGACGACAATTTCGCAGCAAATAACGTCCGTTCTACGCGCGCAGCTAACAGTGATTTTGTGCGGTACGTGGGCTTTTAAAACAGCGGCGCAGGCGGCTGAACACTCAAAAGTACTGGCCTCTTTTTTTTTAGGAGCATCGATACCCGGGCGAGGTGAGGCTCAAAAACCTCCCTATAGTGCTGACTTACCCTCTCGATGACTGGGTGCTCAGCGAATGCTGATTTGTCGTGGCCGAATATGATTTCCTTGGACTGTCAAGAACGAGCTATGTTGATGTGGACTCAAACCCCTTTTAAAGCGTCGATTTCGCTATAACCCACGGCACATGATGGCACCATTGAAGAGCACCACGTACGAGGTGCCAAAAAGCATATAAACCGCTCCTTAATACTCGGACTCGCTAAGCAGGTACCCAACGACTGACTACACCGCACCGCTTCGCGACATTACATTCTCAATGTTTGACGTGTTCGACTATTAACATTACAACGAGACTCGCTTTCAAGGTGCGGATGTGAACCCTGAACTGATCTGAGGGGGCGACTTTCTTGTTGGCACGTTGTGTGCCATATTTTGACGTCTCTATGAATCACTGATTCTAACGGCTGTAAATGCACAGAATGACGTAAAAATAGTCAGCGCGATCAGGGTCATTCAATGCCGGATCTGTTAAGAGGAGACCTATTTTGAAGAAGATTATTGTATCGGTGGTCGTGTTAGCGCTACTCGCGCTTTTAGGGCTGCTTGTTATCAGTCTTCCCGCCGTCCAAGACAAAATTCTCGACCGCGGTACGGCCATGATTGCCGAGCGCGGTGCTCAGGGGTTACCTGAGTCGGACAGCTTACGCGTGTTCGTCTGCG
>JAQXEB010000209.1 GCA_029251065.1 Luminiphilus sp. | reverse complement strand
ATATCGCCAGCCCGCAATGACTCAACAACACGCAACGCGAGAACGTCGGGATCAATGCCGTTCTTGACCGCGTTGGCAATGCCGGTAGATGCGGTCTCAGGGTCGAGATCTTCTTCAGAACGTAAGAGCGTGCGCTGGGCGTCACCATAGTCTTCGGGCCGTACACGATCTGACAGATGAATACGCGTTTTGACAAACGCGGGGCACAGAGCGGCCACGTGAATGCCAAACGGAGCAAGCTCCATGGCCCAGCCTTCTGACAGTCCCGCCACGGCGAGTTTGGTGGCGTTGTAGGCACCGCCAAAGGGGAAGCCACTCATGCCTGCCATGGAGGCCACGTTGACGATCCAGCCACCCCCGGCCGCTTTGATATGAGGCACGATAGTCTTCATCCCAAAGACAACGCCCATCAAATTGACATCGATGGTCCAGCGCCAATCTTCAGCCGAGTGCTCTTCAATGGGACCACTTGAGCCACCCCCGCCGACCCCCGCATTGTTCAACAGGCCATGAATAGCACCAAATTGGGCAATAGTCGCTTCGGCGACGCGTTGCCAGTCAGCCTCTTTTCTGACATCGGCTGTAAGTGCCAAGACGGTGATGCCCTGGTCGCTCAGCTGTGCTTGAGCGTGCGCCAATGTCTCTGTGGAGATGTCGGTAATGACAACATTCATGCCTTCGCGGCCCACTGCTTGCGCGACTGCAAAGCCAATGCCTTCCGCACCACCCGATATCACAACCGTTTTTCCAGAAAAAAGCTCCACGTCGACCTCCAAGGCCCAGTCAGTTAATTTTTAGATGCACTGTGCCTGCATTAGCCTCACGAACAACGTGAGGATGCAGCGCGTGACAGTTAAGCGCAGTTACTCGAGATTGAACAGTGCTGTGTTGCCCCCAAGGGCCGTAATATTGTCCGTCACCGTGTGCTCGTTAACCAAACGCTTTAAGTAGTTCGGACCACCCGCTTTCGGACCCGTGCCGGACACGCCGTGCCCGCCAAAAGGATGACTCCCGACGACGGCACCCACGGTGTCCCTGTTGATGTAAAGATTGCCGACGAGGGCCTCTTCGCGGATACGCTCGTGTAACCCTCGGAGTCTGCTGTGCACGCCCATGGTAAGCGCAAACTCAGAGGCCCTTATCTCGGAAAAAATTCGGGCGAGGTCGTCGGTATCGTAACGTATAACGTGGAGGACAGGACCGAATACTTCATGCGTCAGATCGGCTAATGCGTCGATCTCCCAAACCTGAGGTGCAATAAAATGCCCTTCGTACGCCGCATGATCAAACGGTGTGATGGCGCGCAATGTTGCAGTCTTGTCGAGGTGCACAAGGTGTTTGTCGATGGTCTCTTTTGCGCGACGGTCAATGACGGGCCCCACGTCGGTGGCTAACCGTCTCGGATCTCCAACGATCAGTTCGTGCATGGCGCCTTCTAAAATAGCCAGCGTCTTGTCCGCTATTTCGCGTTGGAGAAAAAGGACCCGCAGTGCTGAGCATCGCTGCCCTGCCGAGCGAAATGCTGAGGTAATGACGTCGTCAATCACTTGCTCGGGTAGCGCAGTGGAGTCCACAAACATGCAGTTGATGCCACCCGTTTCGGCAACAAAAGGAGTGATTGAGCCCGTTCGATGGGCCAATTGGCGATTGATCGTGAGGGCTGTCGTGTGGCTACCGGTGAACGAGACACCACGGACTCGAGCGTCATCCACCAGGGGGGCGCCAACATTGGGCCCATCACCGTACAGAACCGACAACACGTCGGACTCAATGCCGGCTTGTCTGAATAAGCGGAGCGCGAACCGTGCGACCAGAGGCGTCTGTTCGGCGGGTTTTGCAACGACGGTATTACCTACGGCAAGGTTGGCCGCAATTTGCCCCACAAAGATCGCGAGTGGAAAGTTCCATGGGCTGATGCAGAGCCAAACGCCCCTCGCGGAGTATCTGAGCTGATTAGTCTCTCCTGTGACCCCAGGAAGGTCTTGCACCTCCCCCAAGAGTGCCTCTGCTTGCGCGGCGTAATACCGGCAGAAATCGACGGCCTCTCGAACTTCATCCAAGCCGTCGTTCAGTGTACGGCCAGCCTCACGTGCGATGAGTGCAGTGAGCTCGATGGTGTTTGCTTCTAATAAATCTCCGACGCGTTTGAGCAGACCTGCGCGCTCGCCTACGGGACGTCGTGACCAGTGAGGAAAGGCGCGATGCGCTCGCATTACTGCATCATCGACGTCTGCCAAGGTGGACACAGCATAGCTTCCAATGGGTTCTCCCGTTGCGGGACAACGAGCATTGCAAATAGGACCCGCTTCAGACAGATCAGGATCGAGAGTCGAATGCTCAAGTAATGTCACACGGCCACTGGCGGACTCAAAATCTGCGGCGACAGACCTCGCGTCCAGATCGGCACCTCTTGCCGCGAGCCAGTGCGGCGAACTATTGAAAAAAATATGACAAGGGATGGGAATATGCGTTGGGTCTTTGCCGTTGGGTGTTGTCAGGCGTGCTAAGGGGTCTTCAACGAGTGCAGTGACAGGTAGCTCTGAGTCTAAGAATCGATTGACGAACGAACTGTTTGCGCCGTTTTCGAGCAAGCGTCTGACTAAATACGGCAGCAAGTCCTCGTGTTGACCCACCGGTGCGTAGGTCCTAACAGCCACCTGCGGATACTGTTCGCTTACGATGGCATAGAGTAAATCACCCATGCCGTGGAGCTTTTGGAGCTCAAAGCGTTGATCTGAATCAGAGGTGAATTGGAGTATTTGCGCGATAGAGAGCGCATTGTGGGTGGCAAACTGGCAATAAATACGAGGACACGAAAACAGTGTGGCCGCGCAGGCTTCGTACGATAGATCGGTATGGATTTTATTCGTAAAAACAGGATAGTCATCAAGACCTTTTTGCTGCGCAATTTTGATTTCGGTGTCCCAATAAGCGCCTTTGACCAGTCGAACCATGATGCCTTGTGGACGACGCATGGCCTGTTCAGTCAGCCACATTGCGACCTCAAGACCCCGTTTTTGATAGGCCTGGAGCACAAAGCCGAGGCCGCTCCATGACGCGAGGCTGGGTTGGTCGCACAGCCATTCAAAGACATCGAGCGTGAGTTCGAGTCGACTGCACTCCTCGGCGTCAAGGCTGAGACCTAAGCCGTAATGGCTTGCAAGTTCGGCAAGCGCCAAAACTTTCTCTTTTAGTTTCGGCAAGCAGAGCTCACGCTGGCTTTCCCAGAAGCGCGGATGCAGGGCTGAAAGTTTTACTGATATGCCGTGTGCGTCACTCACGGTGTTGGCTGTGTTGTGCTGTCCGACGGTGTTGATCGCTTGCTTATAGCTGTCAAAGTACCGCTCGGCGTCGGCTTGTGTCCGGGCCCCTTCGCCGAGCATATCGAAACTGCATAAAACAGCGCTGCTTGCAGAGCGCGTGAGCGCAGCGGGGATATTTCTGCCAAGCACAAATTGCCCCCCCAGAATTTTCATAGCCTGGAGCGTAGCCAGTCTGACCACAGGCTCTGTCAGTCGCTGCGATAGCTCAGAAAGCCAATTGTGTTTGAGCGCTTCTGGGGTGTTGGATGCGCCGATAACCTTGCCGGCTAACATTAATCCCCAGACCGATGCGTTGACCAATTTGGAGTCGGACGCGTTCTTATGGGCTCCCCAATTCCCTTCGTTTATCTTTTCGGATATCAGGGAATCGATCGTCGCTTGATCAGGAACTCGGAGTAACGCCTCTGCTAAACACATCAGTGCAATACCCTCGGAGTTGGATAATCCGAACTCGCGAAGAAAAGAGTCGAGCGTTCCTGACTCGTCGGAGCGACATCGGCTGGCAGTGACCATTTCGGTGGCGCACCGATCGATAATCTGTCGATGGGTTGCGTCGGCGTTAATCGCTGCACTGATGGCCACTAATGCGGTATCGCTTGATGCAAAGTGCATTTCGCGAAGGGCGTCTCGACGGGATCCTGCCATTCGATATCCTCTCTAGCGGCATACATTTACGATCATGTGCCACTATAAGGGCTCTTATAAAGCAACCAATAACACTAAGTAGGTAAGAGGCTTGAACCCCTTCCCAAATTGATCCGGACGAGTAGTTTCTCGTTTCGTTTAAATAAAACGCTTGGTAGTCTAGAACCGATTGCCCGCAAAAATGTCGTCGGCTAGTAATTGGCATATTATATGCCATAATATAATAAAGTAAGGAGTGTCTATGGCGCTGCATCTCGAATTCCAAGATAACGTTGCTGTATTGCGTCATGACGATGGCAAGCGGAATGTTTTTTCGCCGGACAGTATTCGTGACTTTGGTGAGGCTCTTGATGAAATAGAAGCCAAGAAAGCGGCTCTCATGTGGATGGGACGTGAAGATTGTTTCTCAGCGGGCTTTGATCTCAAGGTCGTCAAGAGCGGTGACGCGGATGCTGCAGCCGCTATGGTGCAGGCGGGTGGCGAATTAGCGTTTCGAATTTTTACCTTTCCTCATCCGGTTGTATGTGCGGTGACGGGCCACTGTCTTGCATTGGGTTCGGTGATGTTGGTCTGCGCGGATAAGCGCATTGGCATGGCTGGAGACTTTAAGTACGGTCTTAATGAGACCGCGATTGATATGGATCTGCCGGCGTTTGGCTATGAGCCCGCGGTTTACCGACTGTCAGAGGCTCATCGGTTTGAGTCCATCGTCGCAGCCCAAATTCATTCGCCGGAGTCGGCATTGGCAGCCGGCTTCTTGGACGAGGTGGTGGCTCCAGAGGCGCTGATTGATCGAGCGATGGAGCACGCGTCGCGTTTAGGCGCGCTTCCGCAGCGCGCGTTTGCGGCAAATAAGTTGCTGAGTCGCTCGATACCCATTGAACGGGTTCGGGCCTCTCTGTCTTAATGGAATAGAAAATGGCTAACATGTTTACAAAATTGTTGGAGTGGTTTTTAACGGCGTTACCCTTCTTTTTTGGTCTCGCTTTTTTAGCGCCGCTCACGGTTCAAGTCATGGAAAGCTTTGGCGTTGAGGCGCTGGGTGGCGTCGATATGTGGACGGTGTCGTTAATTATATTTGGGGTTTGGGGAGGTATCGCGTCATGGACGGGACGATGGATTTAACGGGAAAAACCGAGCTAGAGCTTCGTGCTATGGAGCGCGAAATTGCAAAACAACACTTGGATCAATTTCCCTACCTCTCACTCGCGTGGGGTTTGGGTAATCTGGTGTGCTGGCTGTCGGTGTGGGTGCTCTGCCTGAATGGCATTCTCCCACTGTGGGCCGGGTTCATAGTCGCGACGATTAATATCGCTGCGAGTTACCTGCCGTCTCACGAAGCCCAGCATTCAATTTTTGCGATGCCGGGAAAGTCCAAACGCTGGCTTAATGAATTGGTCGGTCACCTGAGCCCGATCCCACTGGTGATGCCCTTCTCGGTACTGCGTGCAACGCATATGGAGCATCACAAACACGCAAATGACCCTGAGCTTGACCCTGATTATGACCACCATTACGACACAGCGCTTGGATTCTTCTGGGGAAGTTTGCAGTGGCGGCAGCCGCAGCCTTTTGGCCGAGAGCACCCTTACGCGCGATGCTTGAAGCGTATTGGTCGTGAAGATCTCCTGTTGCAGTCCTTGGCTTACCGTCTGGTTTATCTCGGTATTTTATGTGGCATGGCATTAAACGGATTGGCAATCGAGGCCGCTCTACTGTGGTGGCTCCCATGGCAGATTGGGATAACCTATATTCAGTTCTACCTTTCATGGGCCCCGCACAACCCGGGGTGTGGGACCGAGCGTTACAGCGATACACAAAGCTTTAAGTCGCGCTTGGGTAATATCTGGTCGTCCGGCATGCAATACCACGTTATTCATCATCTGTACCCGCGTATCCCATTGGTCCGTACACCGGAGGCTTACCGGCAAATGAAGCCAATTTTGAAAGCCCAAGGTGCGCGTGTGGATGCCATTTGAAATAACCTAATGCGGGACTGGTGAGGTGGTATTATCGCGATAAGCGCGCCGCGATCTAAAACTGAGTGATAGCCCTACGATGTCTTCCCATGATTTAAGTTTTACAGCTAACGTTGATCGACAATTTCTGCGGGCGGCTAATCTGCTTGACCTGCCCCCCGGTCTGGCTCAGCAAATTCGGACCTGTAATGCGACCTACACGGTCCGATTTCCGGTGCGCCTACGGGAGCGGATTCATGTCTTTACCGGGTATCGCTCTGTTCACTCCGATCACATCACTCCGGTAAAAGGAGGGATTCGTTACTCACTGGCCGTTAATCAGGACGAGGTAGAGGCGCTTGCCGCGTTGATGACCTACAAGAGCGCCGTGGTCGATGTCCCATTTGGTGGCTCAAAAGGGGGGTTGTGCATCAATCCAAATGAATACGATGATCACGAGATAGAGCAAATAACCCGTCGATTCGCTTACGAGTTGATTAAGCGTGATTTGATTCATCCGAGCCAGAATGTCCCGGCACCGGATATGGGTACGTCAGCCCGTGATATGGCGTGGATTGCGGATGAGTACCAGCGTTTACATCCAACAGAGATAGATGCATTGGCGTGTGTGACCGGCAAACCGGTTTATAAGTCCGGCATCGCGGGAAGAGTCGAGGCGACGGGACGGGGTATTCAGTACGCGCTACGGGAGTTTTTCCGCGAGCCGCTTGATGTCCAGCGCGCATCATTGTCCGGCGGGCTAGAGGGTAAGCGGGTCGTCGTACAAGGCTTGGGTAATGTAGGCTTTCATGCGGCAAAATTTCTATCGCTCGAGGACGGTGCCGTGGTCACTGGCATTATCGAGCGAGACGGCGCCATTGTCAGCGAAGCGGGATTGGACGTGCTGGCGGTAAAGG
>JAQXEB010000208.1 GCA_029251065.1 Luminiphilus sp. | reverse complement strand
ATCTCATCCGCCTGCGAGGCGAGAAGGTATTGAGACTGCGTAAAGTAATCACCAACAGCGACAATAGGCTTACCGCTGTCTGAGAACCGGTCTAACGCCTCGATGATCTCCATCGCTTGACTCGTCGAGGGACCCATTAGGTTTTCAACATTCAAAACGATTGAGGTGATTCGGTCATCCTGAGCCGCCGCATCGATCCCTTCGATCACGGTCGCAAGCAGTGTCTCGCCCGCAAGATCATTGGCAAACAACGCATCCAGTGGCTCCAGCGGCGCTTTACTCTCAACCAGCGTGCCGCTTGGCGCAATCAGCAGACCCGCCTTTTCAGGCAATGGTGCAGGCGTCCCCTCAGACACACCCACCGATAAGGCAACAAGGAAAACACCGACGAACACCAGCGGAACCAGAACCGTGATGGCCTTGCTGATACCGGAAAGAATGCGCCATATGGCCTTTAACAAATCCATGTCTTAGTCCTTAAAGGGGTTCACCCCACGTTTTTCTCGACCGCGAAATCGAAGGTAGGCGGTACACACGCAAAAGAGCAGTACGATAATGACCAAACCACTCACAACAATAATGTTATTGGGGCGAGCGAAAGTGTCTTCAACTGCACTGATGAAATAAAACAGCAGCAGCAAGCAATACCAAATCAGCCAGACAAGGTTGTCTTTCGCGACACCTACGAGAAACACAAGCAACGGCAGCACTGACAGAATCCAAACTGGCCAACGCGCACCGAGTTGCAGCAGCTCAAGCCCACCCTGGAGCACCAAGGCACCACTGAGCACCCAGAGGGCAATCCACAACCAACCGGTCAAAACTCCCCGTTCCATCATGCCGGCACCTCCATTAGCGCAAAGCGCGCGAGTCGCCGCCCCAGCGCCTGGCAAAGCGACGCCTCGTGCTCGGAAAGCTGTCCGTCTAACGCCCCTGCTTGCGCCCAATGACTCGGACCATAGGGCGTTCCTCCAGACTGAGTGGCCTGTAGCTCAGGCGCGCTGTAGGGCAAGCCAACATAGATCATTCCATGGTGCAGGAGCGGTAAGGCCATGCTCAACAACGTACTCTCTTGGCCGCCGTGGAGTGATGCTGTCGAGGTAAAAACACCCGCAGGCTTGTCGATCAGCGCACCGCTGATCCACAAAGAAGACGTACTGTCGATAAAGTACTTGAGTGCGGCCGCCATGTTTCCAAAACGGGTCGGACTGCCAAGCGCCAGCGCTGCACATCCGCTCAGGTCCTCGTGATCGCAATACACAGGACCCTGATCGGGCACATCAGCAATGACCGGCCGCTCCGTTTCGGCACTAACGGCTGGAACTGTTCTAAGCCGCGCCTCAACGCCTTTCACCTGAGACACCCCGCGCGCAACCTGACGGGCCATTGCTTCTGTGGAGCCATGGCGAGAATAATATAAAATCAACACATAAGGATCGCTCACTGACTACCTCTACACTGCATCATCATGAGCCCATTTTAGCATGCCGACGCCAAGGTTCAGAGCGCGCTATAATCATTGCGCTCTCAAAGGTGACTCGCGATGCGTGCAACGGTCCTCATTTTTCTCTGTCTTAGCTGCATAGGATGCACGTCGGACGACCCAATGACTCAGCCAGACCGCTGGAAGGTCGTGAATTTTTGGGCGATATGGTGCAAACCCTGTCGAGAAGAGATTCCTGAATTGCGCCGACTGGATGAGCGGGAAGACGTCTCTGTCTTGGGCGTGAACTTCGACGGCAAGCAAGGTGACGATCTTGCCGCCGATGTTGCCAGCCTAGGCATTACCTTCCAAAACATCGAAGACCCTTCGCAAGCACTGGGGTTGCCGCGGCCAACCGTACTGCCCACGACACTCATCATTACGCCCTCAGGAGACCTCGTTGCGACGTTGGTTGGACCGCAAACAATCGAATCCATAGAGGCCGTGATTCATCAAAGCGATCCTGCTCGCTAGCACCTTTTTTCAAACAAACAAACGCCGGTTTCAAACCAAAAAAAACGCCGGCTAAAAAGCCGGCGAATTAAAGGAGCCACTCAAATCGGGAGATGATCACTCATCTGACCCTCAGATGTTTCCCTCGCACTGCACCCGCCGCAACGCCATCTGCTGGACATAAGTTAAGAACACATTGAAATGGAAAAGTTCCAAAAAAATGAAACTTTCTTTGAATTATTCGCTGAGACACCAAACGGCGGAGCCTGCCTGACCACTTCCCGAGGACACTGTCAGCTCGACCTCCACTAAATCGGGATCGTCAGCCAGCCCAACGAGTTCATTGAGCAGTAGGTGCGATAACTCCTCCACCGTGACATTTGCAACCGGTAAAACCCAGGTTTCATCACTGCGAAACTTAAGTACTGTCCCGTTAAAGGTGGCGTGAATTTCATCACCTTCGTATGCCAGTGTTTGATAAGGCGAAAACTCGGGCAACAACATGTACTCATCGTATCGATCGCAAAGTGCTTTGATCCGTTTCTTATAAACGTTGTAGTCCGCCGAAAACCCATTGTTCCCCATTGTTGCGACAATGCGGACGGACACAAAATAGTTGTGTCCGTGTAAACGTTCGCGCTCGGTCGCCGAAAAAATAGTGTAGTGAGCGGCGGAGAATTTGTGAGCTTCTTTTTCAATGTGAAGCGTAGTCAATCGTGTCAATGAACATTCCTTTTTTTGACGCAAAGAGCGGGACCAACAGTCGCGTTATGGCAAAAAAGACCCCACAACCCCGAGCAAGCAATCCTAGCCGATGATTGTCGCGTAGGATAACCTGCGATTAAACAAGAGGTCTTTACAAATTCGTATGAACGATACTGCCATTATTACAGGAGCCAGCTCGGGAATAGGTGCGGCCACTGCCGAGCAGTTCATAGCAAAGGGCTTTTCAGTGATTAATATTGCCAGACGCCCCAGCCCTGTGGCCGGTGTTGTCAACGTCGCGGCGGACCTCGGCTCTGACGAGGGTGCACTGCGAGCGGCGACCGAGTGCAAAGCACATCTGATGGCGGATGGCGGGCGCATCACCCTTATCCATAACGCATCACTGATGCTCAAAGACACCGCCAATGACTGTGAAACGCAGGCGCTGATGCGTGTAATGGCTGTTAATGTCCTGGCGGTAAACACGCTTAATCGTGAACTTATTGGCTCTATGGCGGCGGGGTCCAGTATTATTTACGTGGGCTCTACGCTGTCAGAAAAAGCGGTCTCCGGCGCCTACAGTTACGTGATCAGTAAGCATGCCCAGCTCGGTCAAATGCGAGCGACATGTCAAGATTTGAGCGGCTCAGGCATACACACGGCAATGGTTTGTCCTGGATTTACCGACACCGAGATGTTGAAGCAACATCTGGGCGGCGATGTCGACCTCATGCGCGAAATTGGCTCGCAAAACAGTTTTGGCCGACTCGTAAAACCTGAAGAAATTGCCAAAGTGGTGGTTTGGGCCCACGAGAGTCCTGTGGCCAATGGCTCCGTTATTCACGCCAATCTGGGACAAAAGGAACATTGAGCACCGTCACGCAAGCCGCACTCACCGAACGCCGAGAGCGTGTTTTCCTGATTCTCGCCGGGGTATTCCTCAGCGCAATGACCCTACTCAACATCATTGGCATCACGAAGTTTATTCAGCTCGGCCCGCTGGCTTTGGCGGTGGGCGTTCTTCCTTACCCTTTGACTTTTCTTTGTACAGATCTGATCTGTGAGCTCTACGGGAAGGCGCGCGCAAATTTTCTGGTGACTGTCGGACTGTTTATCAACGCACTTATTTTGCTGGTCATGACCGCGGGGCAATACGCCCCCGCTGTCGATCCTGCGAATATGCCGCCGTGGCAAATCCTCCAACTCGGAGCGCCCGTGCCGCTGCCCACCGGTGAAGTGCTTGAAGGTAACGTGGAGCTGTTTTCACTGATGTATGCCATGACCAGCGGCGCAGTAACCGCCTCAATGGTGGCGTACATCACAGCGCAGTACTGCGACGTTCAGTTATTTCACTTCTGGAAGCGCGTCACAAAAGGGAAGCACCTCTGGATCCGAAACAATTTCAGCACCTTGCTCAGCCAACTTGTTGATTCGGTCATGGTGGTCACCGTGACGTTTGGAGCCGTATTTTATCGCGGTGAGATGACCCTCGAGACGCTGTTGATTTTAGTCGCGAGCAATTATGCGTTTAAAGCCACGGTGGCCCTGCTCGACACCATTCCACTGTACATTTTAGTGGCACAGCTTCGACGTTATTTACAATTAGCTGAAGATGAGATTGCCGCAGCACACTGAGGCGGTGTCAGTAGCCCAGCGTTTTTAAAAACGGGATAGTGGGCGCGCGCTGCTCGACCAAACTCGACTCATCGATCGAGCGAATAATTCGTTCAGCATCCGCAGGTGTTCGTCGAATACGCAACCCCAGAAACCGAGCCACTTCGGGCGTAAACGACAGTCCGCGCGCGTGCGCAAGACGCGCGAGCAGCGTTTCAAAATCCGCATCACTCCAGGCCGGCAACTTGAAGACGGACAAAAGAGAAAGTCGCGATTGCAAATCAGGCAAAAACGAAGTCAATCCCGACGGCGCCGTGCGTGCAGACACTAAAAATGGTGTCGAATGTTGCATACAGCGATTAAAACAGTGGAATACGCCTTCCTGCCAAATGCGATGCTCACTCAGCAAATGAATATCGTCAATGACCACAAGCGATTCGTGCTCTGCCGCCTCAAGAACGGCCGTTGGCGGGTATTCAAGGACTGCGCCAATGGGAATATAACGCACCGACTGCGCCGCGCAGGACGCCTGAAGCAGGTGACTCTTACCCTCCCCCGCACCGCCCCAAACGAAAACACCTTGATCACGCTCGCCGGCCACCTGCTGCACCGCACTCTCAAGATGCTCGGTCTCTAAACGAGACACCCAATGCGCCCAATTTGCATCAGGATCGATCGAAATGGGTAAGACAAGTTGAGCCGACTGAACCGTCATAAGTCTGAGTTACTCAGCGTTGTACGCATCGGTTGAGAGGTAGACTTCTACAATTCGTCGTCCAAAGACCAACAAAACTGCTGCAACAGGCAGCGCAATAAGGACGCCCGTAAACCCGGCTAACTGACCACCCGCCATGAGCGCAAAAATAACAGCCACTGGGTGCAAGCCAATCCGATCGCCGACTAAGATAGGCGTTAAAAGAAAACTCTCGATCAGCTGTCCTATCAAAAATACCAGTGCTACGGCGCCTAATGACCAGGGATCGATCCCGTATTGAAAGTAGGCGACAACCATCGCACTACCAACCCCGATGACCGAGCCCGCATAGGGTATTAGGCTCGCAACACCCGCGGTCACACCCAAAACCACCGCGTAGTTCAGTCCCACCATCCAAAGGCCGACGCTGTACATGATGGCCTGAGCGCCCATGACCACCAACTGACCGCGAAGAAACGCCCCAAGTACGGTGTGCGCTTCAGATACCGACGCTTGAACCGTGGATGCCCAAACCCGCGGCACAAGTTTTAAGAGTCCTGCCATCATTAAATCCCAGTCACGCATGAGATAAAATGCGACCACGGGGATAAGTGCCACATTGAGCAGCAAGGCAATCAACGACAAACTCGACGTTGTCACCCGCTGAACCACGCCGCCAGTCACTTGACCCACCGATTGCCAGTGTTCTGACAGGCTGGTTTGCCAATCGATCGTCGGCAAAGACACGGGACTGAGACTCAATTGCGTTTGCAGATAGGGCACGGCGACCTGCGAGACCCAAAGGTAGGCGTCAGGTATCGCCGCGGCGAGTTGAGAAAGTTGCTGAATCAAGAGCGGCACGATAATGCCGGAAACGACAATGACGAGCGTCATTAACAAGGCAAAAACAATGACAACGCCTGACGAGCGAGAATAGCCCCGCGCCTCGAGTCGATCGACGATCGGGTCGCCCAGATAAGCGATGAGTGCGCCGACGATAAACGGCATTAAGATCTCGCTTAATTGCACGAAGAAAAACACGACGATTAGCGTGACAATTAGAACAGGAAGCCAGCGCGAGCGGCTGTTAGCGTCAGACAGTTTGTTGGTCACTGGATCGTCTCCCAAGTCAAATTCAGCTGCTCTCGATTGAGTACTGATTGAACGCGCAAGCCCGATCGATTGGGAATCAGGCGCGCCACCTCTTCCGCGCTAGACACCCCCACCACACGATAAGTGAGCGTGTTTTCACCCGTTGATTCAATGCGCAGATCGACCAACTGGGCAAGTTCGGTGAACACAGCGGAAACCGAACGATAGTCGGCAAACGACGCGACACCGGAAACGGTCACTGCGATCGCGCTGGACGTGTCGAATTGCTGCAGCGTCACCGCAAGCGAATCACGCATCTTATCCGTCGCAAGATCAACGCCGGCAGACCATAGCGCGTTGACGTCACTCTGCCGCAGCTGCAGATGACTCTGATTCTCTGGACCCACGAAATACCAGTCAACAAGACGGCTTCCATCACTCAGCTCGATCCAGCGACCGATCAGTGAGTACTCGGAGCCATAACGGCGAGATGCGGCGCGAACACGATCAAAGTCCCGACTCCAAATCGTCGACACCGGTACCGCCGCTGCATCGGTCAAATCAAGGAGAGGAAATCGCACCTCAAGACCTCGCTCCTCAAATAAGGCGAGCGCCGGTGTCAGTAACTCAGCATCGTCAGACCGAGCCGCAAATCTCCTGGAAAACGGCTCATCAAGCGCAATCCAGGCGACCACTGGTGGTCGACGCTGCTCCCAATAAGGGACCGATTCGTCTCTAAACAAGCCGCGGACAAACGCGTCATCAAATTCGAAAAATACAACAAGTGCATCATCCACATCACGATAGCTGTAGAGCAGAATATGCTCTTGCGCGGCAAGCACAGCACGCTCAAAGGCGGGTTCGACGATGATCGCTTCATTGCCAGAAACTCGCACAAAGAGCCGGCTAAGCCCCAACTGAGCAGCCCTCGTCAATTCAGCATCACTCCGATCAGACACCGTCACCAGCTCAGAAAAAAAGTCCTCTTGCGCCGCGGTACTGCTCAAGGGCAATGCAAAACCGCCGACGAGAACAAAAGCAAAAAAGATTGTGTGAAAACGTCTCATATTGGCAGTTTACCAGCGAAAGTTCGGTTGGTCGCTTTCCTCTAAGTTTTCCAGCGAGTAATCTTCGGACCGTGAAGAGAGGCACGGTATGACAGACAAGCAAAAAACCCAAGGACTGACTTACAAAGATGCGGGCGTCGACATCGACGCCGGCAATGCACTCGTGGAACGTATTAAGCACATTTCAAAAGCAACTCGTCGCCCAGAAGTAATGGGGGGGCTCGGTGGTTTTGGCGCGCTATGCGAAATTCCCGAAGGTTACCGGAGTCCAGTTCTGGTTTCCGGTACGGACGGCGTCGGGACCAAACTCCGGCTCGCCATGCAACTGGGTCGGCACAAGACGATTGGCATCGACCTTGTCGCCATGTGCAGTAACGACATCGCTGTTGTGGGTGCCGAACCCCTGCTCTTCCTCGACTATTACGCGACAGGCAAACTCAATATCGACGTTGCCGCCGATGTCATTGAAGGCATCGGAAAAGGTTGCGCGCTCGCTGGAGCCGCTTTGGTCGGCGGCGAGACCGCTGAAATGCCGGGCATGTACGACGGCGACGATTACGATCTGGCCGGTTTTTGTGTGGGTGTCGTCGAGAAAACCAAAATCATTGACGGGCACAACGTGGGACCGGGCGATGCCATTATTGGCATTTCCTCTTCGGGACCGCATTCCAACGGGTACTCGTTAATTCGTAAAATTATTGACGTGACTCAAGCAGACCTCTCACAAACCTGCGGTACAACCACGCTGGCAGACGCCCTGATTGAACCCACGCGGATCTACAACAAACCGCTCCTGGCGCTCCAGCGCGAAATCCGACCTCATGCTCTCGCGCATATTACAGGCGGCGGCCTCTTGGAGAACATTCCGAGAATACTGCCCGAGGGGTGCTCTGCAGTATTGGATACCCAATCGTGGACAATGCCTCCCGTCTTTCAGTGGCTGGCCAATTCAGGAGGGGTCTCCGACACCGAAATGTATCGGACCTTTAACTGCGGTGTGGGTATGACCCTCATCGTGGGTGCGAGCAAGGCCGACGCCGCAATGCAACTTTTGACAGAGCGGGGTTTAGATTGTTGGTTGCTTGGAGAAATTAGAGAGGGCAATCGTACGGTGGAGTTCGCTTCTTGAGCGCAGCTTCAAACAAGCGCATTTCAATTCTCATTTCCGGGCGCGGCTCTAATATGGAGGCCTTCCTAGCCGCCCAGCAACAGCGGTCCTTATCGGGAAACGTGGTTCGCGTCGTCAGTAATCGTCCCAGCGCAGCAGGACTCCAGACGGCAAAAGCACAGGGCATTCCCACCGCCATCGTTGACCACACACTATTTAATTCTCGTGAATCATTTGACGAGGCATTGGCCAATGTTGTCGCCAAGGACCAACCAGACGCCGTGGTACTTGCCGGCTTCATGCGTATTCTCACGCCGATTTTCATTAACCGGTTTGCGGGAAAATTATTGAACATTCACCCCTCATTGTTGCCCAAGTATCCAGGGCTTAACACGCACAAGCGCGCCATCGAGAATGGTGATAGCGAAGGAGGGGCAACGGTGCACTATGTGACCAATGAGCTGGACGGCGGACCGCCCATACTTCAGGTGCGAGTGCCAATTCGTCAAAACGACACCGAAGTAACACTGGCTGCGAGAATTCTCGAGTACGAACACAAAATCTTCCCTGAAGCTGTGAACTGGCACTTGGAAGGCCGCCTTTGCCAGGAGGCTCAAGGTGCTGTTTTGGATGGCAAAAAATTATCGCCTACCGGTGCACGATGGAGCAGCGCTGAGTGCGTTTAGGGCGTTATCCTGCGGTCTTTTTTCTGACGCTGATGAGCGCCGGCGCCATCGCTAACGAGTCACTGAACGGTTTTAGTTCACCCGCATTCCGTCAATTTGAAGCCACATACAACGCGTCGACCATGGGTATGACGCTGGATCTAAAGCGGTCGCTCACCAAAGAAGCGGACGTCTATACACTCTCAAGCCGCGGTAAAAACATCCTCATCAGCATGAAGGAGTCTGCGGAATTTCGAATCTCAGAGGGTCGAATTGAGGGCATTCGCTTCGATTCAAAGGTAAAATCGCTAAAAACCACAAAGCGCAGCGTTCGATTCAATCGCGCAGACGGTGTCATCGACAGCATGAAACGCGGCGACTGGACACAGCATCAATGGGCCCCTCACATCCTGGATCGCTTCTCTCAACAGCAACAGTTGAGACTGACACTGATGTCCTCAGAAAAGCCTCCACAGACGCTCAGTTTTACCGTGGTGGATGGCCCGAAAGTCAGCGAGAAGCTCTGGGAGCGGGCCGCAGACGAAGTGATTCAAACGCCGATGGGAGCAATCGACACGGTTAAATACCACGCTGTGCATTCCAACCCCAGCAAACGTGCCTCTGAAATTTGGCTGGCGCCTAAGCTCGACTTTCTTATGGTTAAAACCGTCCACGTCGAGCGCTCCTCGACGATTACTGTGGGCCTTAAAGACCTGGCTTGGTTGGACGAGAAACCGTCCGACTAGATCAAAAAGAACCCATCACCATCAGGTTTTAGGCAGTGTGACGCCTGTCTGCCCCTGATACTTGCCCCCTCGATCCGCATAGCTGGTCTCACAAACCTCGTCAGACTCAAAAAACAACATTTGCGCCACGCCCTCGTTGGCGTAGATCTTAGCGGGCAACGTGGTCGTGTTTGAAAATTCGAGCGTCACGTGCCCCTCCCACTCTGGCTCAAGCGGAGTCACGTTGACGATAATGCCGCAGCGCGCATACGTCGATTTTCCAAGACAAATGGTTAAGACGTTTCTTGGGATTCGGAAGTACTCCACGGTACGCGCCAACGCAAATGAGTTGGGTGGAATGACGCAAACGTCACTCTCAACATCGACGAACGAGTCGCTGTCGAAGACCTTAGGGTCAACCGTCGCTGAGTTGATATTGGTGAACACCTTGAATTCGCGCGAACACCGCACGTCGTATCCATAGCTGGATGTCCCGTAAGAGATCAGTCTTTCACCGTCCTTGTCACGTACCTGGCCCGCTTCAAAAGGCTCTATCATCTTGTGCTGGTCCGCCATGCGACGAATCCAAAGGTCTGACTTGATACTCACATTAACTCCTAACGCTTTATGGGGTGAACCTTACTCGGTCATACTAATCGTTGGGGCACTCGGCGTCTGCGCATCGATT
>JAQXEB010000207.1 GCA_029251065.1 Luminiphilus sp. | reverse complement strand
GATCGATGCGGGTGTTAACGCCGTTACTCGGCGACTCCACGCATTTAACGCTCGCTCCTCTGACGGCCCATGTGGCTCTTTCTGAGCATCAAAAACGGCAATACGCAAGCCCGT
Source organism: Luminiphilus sp. (assembly GCA_029251065.1). GTDB lineage: Bacteria > Pseudomonadota > Gammaproteobacteria > Pseudomonadales > Halieaceae > Luminiphilus. Next base: position 12,878 of record JAQXEB010000207.1, on the reverse strand, counting down.
GGGTGCGATTGCCAGCGCCGTTGCAAGCCCTACAACACCAGCCCCAATAATGGCAATGTCGACTTCCTCGCGCTTCATGCCTACCGTCTCCCCATCCCAAACTCGGCAACACGCCGCTTCACGGGCTGGGCCATGTCGAGTAGCGACAACGCAGTACTGCCAAACCCATCAATGAGCGGTGATGGCGTATCAAACAATTGAGAAAGAAGCGTTGTCGCAGAAATTGTTTGTTCATGATCAGACGAACTGTCGGCCGCAAAGCTACTAAGTCTTTTTAGCGAATCGAACGGTGCGTCGCAGGACATTTCACGGTGAATAAGTCCGTCCAAGCGATCGATATCTCTCACAGAAAGATTAAAGCCCTGACCCGCCACGGGATGAACTGTGTGCGCTGCATTGCCCAGTAAAATACAGCGATGACGGACCACCTCTCGACTAATAACCACGCTGAGTGGCCAACCCGCTCGCTGTCCAATCTTCGTTAACTTACCGACTCGCCAACCCATCGTTGACTGCAATTCCGACATGAAATCACGGTCGTTTAATCGCAGCAGACGCGCTTGCGTATCGTGATGAGCACACCAAATCACATTGTAACGTGGCCTTGAAGATCCACTGCCGGGCAAGGGCAGAAATGCCAAGGGGCCCTGGTGTGTGAAACGTTCATAGGCCAAACCGCGATCCTCACCGTCTGCCTCGCAATTAAAGGCGATCGCGTATTGCACAGCGGCCCGTCGATGCACGCCAATACCCAAAGACTGACGAAGTGCCGAATCCGCACCGTCAGCAATGATCACAAGGTCCGCTTTAATTTCCCGAGCGTCATCAAGCACCAACGCTGGGCGCCTCTCGGTCGCAGAAAAATCAACCACTTCCCGGCCCTCGATGACGTTAACCTCTGCCCGCTTGCAGCGGTCGAGCAGTGAGGCCTGAAGGAGAGCATTTTCAATCACCCAACCCATCGGCTCGCCCTGAAGAACGTCATTGCTCAGTAGGGCACTGCCAAAGCGTGATTGACGCGAGACATGAATATCATTGATCGCCTTGGCAGAAGGCTCAAGATCAGGCCAAAAACCCCAGGACGCGAGGCGCTCTTTCGAGCCTCGACTCAGCGCTGTAGCACGAGTGTCGAGCGAATCTTGAGGCGCCTTTGGAAACGCGCGCTCGATCAGGCTGACCTGCAATTGACCGTTTAGTCGCTCGCCAACCCGCGATGCCAACAAGAGTCCCGCAAGGCCCCCGCCGACAATCGCAAGGTGGGGCTGATCGGTCACTACAGAGCAGCCATTAGCGCTTCAACGTCATCAGCGTCTTTGGGCACGCCTGATGTCAGAACGTGGCAGCCGCCCTTGGTCACCAAGACGTCGTCTTCGATTCGAACACCGATACCGCGCCATTTGGGATCAACGTTGTTGTTGTCTTGCGCCACGTAGATCCCAGGCTCAATGGTGAGGACCATTCCAGGCTCAAGCGGCCGCCACTTTCCATCGACCCGATATTCCCCAACATCATGAACGTCAAGGCCCAGCCAGTGACCGGCACGATGCATGTAAAAGTCGGTGTAAGCGCCCGAGTCAATCAACTCCTCAACATCACCCGACAAAAGACCTAACTCAACCAAACCCTCGGTGATGACCTGCACTGTCACGTCGTGAGGCCGATTCCATTTTGCCCCAGGCTTAGTCGCTGCAATGGCCGCAAGCTGAGATTTCAAGACCACGTTGTAAATAGCACGCTGCTCCTCACTGAAACGACCGTTCACGGGGAACGTCCGCGTAATGTCTGCCGCGTAGCCTTGGTACTCACAGCCGGCATCGATCAGAACAAGGTCGCCGTCCACCATTTTCGCATCGTTGTCGGTGTAATGTAGGCAACAGGCATTTTTCCCACTGCCAACGATAGAGTTGTAGGCAACAAAACGCGCACCATGTTCCGCGAAATCATGCTGTATCGCTGATTCGAGGTGATACTCGTACCGTCCAGGGCTGCATTCACGCATGGCTCTGCAGTGTGCTTGAGCACTGATGTCTGCGGCGCGCTGCATCAGTCGCATTTCGGCATCCGACTTAATCAAGCGGTGCTCATGAAGCAAAAAGGCGAGGTCGGAAATATCACCAGGGGGCTTGGCGCCGGTTCGTACTTTAGCGCGAATTTGGTTGACCCACCCTAGGACCCGTCGATCAAAACCATCGTCGTGTCCCATGGAATAATAAATCGTTGAGCGCCCCTCGATCAGACCCGGAGCAATGTCATCGATGTCGCCAACTGGATAAGCATCATTCATCCCAAAGTTCGCCACCACGCCTTCAGTCCCTTGCCGATACCCATCCCAAAGTTCGCGCTCAGGATCGCGGTCTCGGCAAAACATCAACACTTGGCCCTGCCGTCTGCCCGGCAGTAAGACAAGTACTGCGTCGGGTTCCATAAATCCGGTCAAGTAAAAGAAGTCGCTGTCCTGTCGAAACGGGTAATCGGTATCTCTGCTTCGTGTCACTTCTTTCGCAGCAGGGATAATGGCGACGCTGTTGGGCATCATCTCTGACATCAACCGCTTTCTTCTAGCGGCGTATTCTGACTTACTTATTTTCAAGACTCGGACTCCCTATTATTGATCGCATCTTGCACAATACTGACGGCGGCTAGGCGCACGTAGTCTAACAATTCTTCGAGCTCCCGCTCAGCTTCCTCAGTCTCTACTTGATCAGACTCTACCTGAGCGATAGCAGCGAAGTCTTTTAGCACATCGGCCACTTCAGACTGAATAGCCACACCGGTTGCGTCACGCACCGTCATTCCCTCAGTGAAGCCCGATATAAAGCCGGTCACCCAGTTTGAGAAGGACCTGAGCCGCTCCTCAATAGGGTCATCATCATCTGGGATCAGCAATCTAAACGCATAGTCGGTATCAACGATGGCCGACATTGTTGACAAGTTAAGGCGAGACACCATATCGACTAATTCTCCCTGCAGTTGCACCCCAACAGCTTTCTCAACTGACACGAGCGTCTGCTCTAGATGGTGTCTGTCATCGGGGTCAAACCCCGCACCCATCAGACCGACCAGTACCCCATGCAATTCGGACGGGTTTAGTGTCTGTCCCGCATTAAATAATTGGTCGGCTATTTCTTCCCATTCAGGCATTTCCTCGAAGGCGCCCAGCAAGTCCAGCATGATCATTTCGCTTCTATTGGCCTGTGCGTTATCGCGCATCCAGGCGTGTCTTTGATTGACCCGTATGGGCCGCTTACCTATAGTGAAGCCGAATCAGGAAGAGGGTGCAATCTAAGTGTCAGATAAGCTTGTTAAAACACTTGAATCTAAAGTGGGTGACCTTATCGACCTCAGCACCGAACTGAAGTTAGAAAACCAAGCACTCAAAAAACGCCTGACCGACCTTCAGCATGAAAAACGCGAGTTGCTCGAACGGCACAGAAAGTCAGGCGACTATATCGAACGGTCAATCAGTCGACTCAAAGCGCTGGAGAGTAACCAATAATGCGCCAGCACACGGTGAGCATCGATATATTAGACAAGAGCTATCAAGTCGCTTGTGAACCGGAACAAGAACCAGAGCTGCAGCAAGCCGCGCGGGATCTCGATGATCAGATGCGCGCCATTCGATCGACCGGCAAAGTCATCGGGCTCGAGCGGGTGGCCATCATGGCTGCCCTTAATCTCAGCCATCAAGTTCTGCTGCTTCAATCCGGTGTGCAGCTCGATGACTCCCAAGAGGAACAGATTAAGGGTATTACCAGTCGTATTGATGAGGCTTTATTTCAGCTGCGGCAATTCGAAATTTCTTAATCCAAACGCCCAGAGTCAGCTATACTTCATCCTGACCTGGTGTATTTGCTAGACCGTCAGTCCTCGAGCCGATAAAGCACCACCCGGAGATGTCCACCTCTGCTGTTGTGCAAGCCCGGCGCGACCGGGACGCCTGATGCAGAATGGGGATCACCACCTTGAACCGCTACGGTTCAAGGGCGACACCGTCGGCGGTACTCTGGGTCAGACCTTTTTTTGAGACGTTTCACACCATGCTGGAACTGAAAACCGCGATCCGCGCCAAGATTCTTGAGGAGCGCCGAACGCTGTCAGCGCAAGCTCGGCAACAGAAAAGTGCGATTATCCTCGACATCCTTCAAGCCTGTGCGCCATTTTCAAACGCGTCCACCATCGCAACATACATTCCGCTCAGAACAGAGGTCGACGTTTCACCCCTGTTGGAACGTGCCGGACATGCCCGCCGATTCGTTGCGCCACGAACCTTGGCGGACTTCCAAATGAGTTTTCATGAACTCACCCAAGACACGCCTCTGCAAATGGGCTCGGGGAACGTCATGCAACCACCGGACTTCGCGCCCGAACGACTACTTGAGGAAATTGATTTGTTTTTGGTGCCGCTCGCTGCCTGTGACGGTCAGGGCAACCGCTTGGGATTTGGCAAGGGCTATTACGATCGCGCACTCACTTCCGCGCTCGGGTTCAAGTTGGGCATCGGTTTCGGCTGTCAGTTGGTGGAGGCGGTGCCCGTGGATCAGTACGACGTCGCGCTCGACGGCTTTCTCAGTGAAAAGGGCCTGCTCTGCTTTTAAGTTTGGAGATGCCCCCACTTGAGGCGGCCTTTTTTCAGGTGCGCTTTTTTTTAAGGTGCGCTTAAAAACCCGCAATAAGCACGCGCGTTAGTCTAATTCTTGCGACCAGACCTGACCTGAGGTGTCTGTAGCGTCACCCTCGCGTGCCGTTAACGCACTTGCCGTAATAACAACCACAAACCCCATTAACAAGGCCGTAAACAACCCTGGCTTTCTATTCCCCACAACGCCCCCAGCGAGCTCATTCCTTCATTCCCCGCTAAAGATGGCGGGTTGCCACCATAATAATGGTAATTTTTCACAAATCAACAGGCTTTAAATATTCACGATACGCAGGATTCTCTGATTCTTCCCAATATCTGAAACCGATGCCATTCAAGGTTGCAATCAAACGCACCCCGAAGCCCTCCACACCGGTAAAGCCAACCAAGATTCGTCCGTAAGCGGCACCATGATTGCGGTAGTGGAACATCGAAATATTGAACTCCGAACCCAATGCGTCAAGAAACGTCATTAGAGCGCCGGGCCGCTCGGGGAACTCAACGCGAAACACGTGCTCCTCGAGCCCATTGGCGATCAACTGACCACCAATCATGTGCCGCACATGAAGCTTCGCCATTTCGTTGTCAGTCAAGTCCACGACGCTATACCCACGATGCTCAAGATTTCCAGTTAAATCACTGACATCCTGACTTTGTGGCACGACGGTAAGGCCAACAAACACGCGAGCATCCGAGTTGCTGCCCGCTCGATAATTGAACTCTGTGATATTGCGTTTACCGATCGTCCGACAGAAGGCTCTAAACGCACCCGGTTCCTCGGGGATCGTGACGCTCAAAACAGCTTCGCGTCGCTCACCAATATCAGTTCGCTCAGAAATGTAGCGCAGCCGGTCAAAATTAGTATTGGCGCCGCTAAGAACAGCAACGACCCGCTTACCCGTCAGGTCATGCTCGGCCAAGTAGGTCTTCATGCCCGCGATCGCAAGCGCGCCAGCCGGCTCAGCAATTGCGCGAGTGTCTTCAAAGATATCTTTGACTGCCGCGCACATCTCGTCGGTACTTGCGGTAATAATGTCGTCCACGTATTGCTCAATAACGCGATGTGTCTCTTTTCCTACCCTTGCAACGGCGCAGCCATCCGCAAACAACCCCACCGAATCCAACGTCACGCGCTCATTATTTTGACGCGCGGCTAGCGCACAAGCCGCATCTGCAGGCTCAACTCCAATGACCATGACCTCGGGCCAGACGTGTTTGAGAAACACTGCCATGCCCGACAAAAGACCGCCGCCTCCACAGGGAATAAATACATAATCCGCAGGGCTTGGTAATTGACGAGAAACCTCAAGACCCACCGTGCCTTGACCCGCAATGACATCGGGGTCGTCAAAGGGGTGAAGATAGGTCGCACCCCGTTCCACCACAAGCCGATTGGCGAATTCAGAGGCTTGGTCAAAGGCGTCACCCTGAAGGACCACATTGGCGCCTCGTCGCTTCACGGCATCGACCTTTATAGAGGGCGTGGTGATGGGCATGACAATCGTGGCGTCCACGCCCAGTTTTTGAGCAGCGAGTGCAACGCCCTGTGCATGATTGCCGGCCGAAGCCGCGACGACACCGCGTGCGCGCTCTTCATCCGTTAAAGAGGACATTTTGTTGTAGGCGCCACGACATTTAAAACTAAAGATAGGCTGCAAGTCTTCGCGCTTGAGGTGCACGTCACAGCCCAAACGCTCTGACAGCGAGGGTGCGTGTGTCAATGGCGTCTTAGTGGCCACATCGTACACATTGGCGTTCAAAATCTTGTCTACGTAAGGGTCTGTCATCGTCCAGTGCATCGGAAAAAACTGGAGTTTACGCGATTATGTCCGTCATCGCCGCCACCCATCTTATATCCGCTGGCTAAAGAGTCCCCGCACTATAGCGTTCTTGCATTTCAGCAAGTGACAGGGGCTTAAGCTGCGACGCATGCCCGGCACAACCGAAGGCCTCGTACCTCGCAATGCAAATATCGCGCATGGCCACCAAACTCTCATTAAAGTATTTCCGAGGATCAAACTCTGCCGGGTTTTCAGCAAGGAATCGGCGTATCGCGCCGGTGGAGGCGAGCCGAAGGTCGGTATCAATATTGATCTTACGAACACCGTGTTTAATCCCCTCAACCACTTGTTCAACCGGTACGCCATACGTCTCCGGAATTTCGCCACCAAATTCATTAATAATGTGTAGCCAGTCCTGGGGCACAGCTGACGACCCGTGCATGACCAAGTGCGTCTCGGGGATATTGGCATGAATCGCTTTAATGCGATCAATCGCCAGAATGTCGCCGGTTGGGGGGCGCGTGAACTTATAGGCCCCGTGACTCGTTCCACAGGCGATGGCGAGCGCGTCGACACCGGTGTCTGCAACAAATTGCTTGGCCTCGTCCGGATCAGTGAGCATCTGTTCGTGTGTCAACTTGCCTGCGGCACCCACGCCGTCTTCCTCTCCGGCCTCTCCAGTCTCGAGCGATCCCAGACAACCTAGTTCACCTTCGACGGACACGCCACACGCATGAGACATATCCACTACCTGTGCGGTCACTCGCGCGTTGTAGTCATAATCCATTGGCGTCTTGCCGTCGCTGCCCAGCGATCCGTCCATCATGACCGACGTAAAGCCTAATTGGATCGATCGCTGGCACACGGCTGGCGATGTTCCGTGGTCTTGATGCACCACAATGGGTATGTCAGGAAACTCCGTTGCAGCCGCTTCCATCAGGGCGCGAAGAAAAGGAGCACCGGCGTACTTCCTTGCACCCGCGCTGGCTTGCATGATTACAGGTGCGTCGCAGTGTGCGGCGGCTTCCATAATGGCGCGTGTCTGCTCTAAATTGTTGACGTTAAAAGCTGGAACACCAAACTGGTGTTCAGCAGCGTAATCGAGTAACTGCCTCATGCTGACTAGGGCCATATCGTTCTCCTCTTATGCACGACTCACTGATCGTGGTGCTCCGCTAAAATCGCCACCGCGGGAAGCTCTTTCCCTTCGACAAACTCTAAAAAAGCGCCACCACCGGTTGAAATGTACGACACACGATCTGCAATATCGAACTGATCAATCGCTGCTAATGTATCGCCACCGCCGGCCAGTGAAAAGCCATCACTTTCCGCAATGGCGTTCGCCAAGGCCTCTGTGCCACTTGCAAATGCTGGAAATTCAAAAACGCCTACCGGACCATTCCACAAAATAGTGCCCGCCGCCAAGAGCACCTGACTGAGTCGCTCTTGTGACAGCGGACCGACGTCTAAAATCATGTCATCGTCATCCACATCGGCAGCAAGCTTCACTGTTGCCTGCGCCTCTTCACTAAATGCCTTCGCAACAACTACATCCAGCGGCAGAGGAATTTGAGTTTTCGCCATCAGCTTCTTGGCGATCGGAATCAGGTCCGGCTCGTAAAGTGATCGACCGACCGGGTATCCAGCAGCCGCCAAAAATGTATTTGCGATACCGCCTCCAACCAGGAGCTGATCGCAGATCTCTGAGAGGCTCTCCAATACGGCAAGCTTAGTGGACACCTTGGATCCGCCCACCACAGCCACCATGGGCGATGCGGGCTGACTCAGCGCGCGCGTCAAGGCATCAAGCTCTCGCGTCAAAAGAGGCCCAGCACACGCTTGCGGCGCAAACTTGGCGACACCGTGAGTGGAGGCCTGAGCGCGATGCGCCGTCCCAAACGCGTCCATCACGAATACATCACACAGGGCCGCATAACGCTTGGCCAGCTCATCACTATCGGACTTTTCTCCAATATTGAATCGCACGTTTTCAAGCAGCCAGATTTCACCGGGGTTGGGTACTGAGTCAGGCCAGTCCGACTGGAGTACGACCGTCATATCCAGTAACAATGATAGTGCGTCCGCCACCGGCGCCATCGAAAACTCAGGTGCAAACGCCCCTTCTGAGGGACGACCCAAATGAGACATCAACACCACACCCGCACCGTCAGCCACTGCCGACCTAATGGTTGGCAACGCAGCACGGAGTCTTGCATTGTTTGAAATAACCCCGTCCCGCATCGGGACGTTGAGGTCTTGTCTAATTAAGACGCACTTCCCCGACAGAGAGAGTTGGTTCATGGATAACATAAATCACCTCATAATGTTCTTCGTTTGAATTCGCGTACGCGCGCTAGCTGGATGAGTCTTCGGTGACAAATTCGGAGACCCGCAATGCGATATCGACCATTCGATTAACGAATGCCCACTCGTTATCGAACCAAATCATTACTTTGATCAGTCGCCCACCACTGACCTGCGTTTGTGTGGCGTCGACAATACTTGAGGCCTCAGCACCCAAGAAATCACAGGAGGCTAAGGGCTCATCGTTCACCGCAAGAACGCCACCGAATCTCCCCAGCGATTGGCGAAGAGTGGCATTCACCTCGTCGCTCGTGGTGTCACAGTCAACGGAGACCACAACGTCCAATGACGACACGTTGAGCGTGGGCACTCTGAGGGCTCGCGCGCTGATCTTATGCGTCAGATGTGGGAAGAAGCGTTCAACGCCCTGAGCAAGGCCCGTTTCGACGGGGATAACGGAGTTAAATGCCGCACGCGTTTTTCGAAGGTCAGTGTGATGATAGGCGTCAATAACCGGTTGATCATTCATCGCTGAGTGAATAGTCGTCACAATACCCGCTCGAATTCCAAACGCCTCATCAATGACGGATAACACCGGCATCAAGGCGTTGCTGGTGCACGAGCCTGCCGATATGACAGACATATCGGAAGTTAAAGTACTGTCATTCAGCCCCCAAATGATGGTTCCGTCGACGTCTGTACTTGCGGGCTGCGACAGCATAACCCTGCTCACCGAACCACCCAGATGCTGCGCGGCTGACGACCGATTAAATTCCACACCGGTGCAATCGATCACAATATTCACGTCACGGTCAGACCAACGAACTTTCGACTGCGCCGTTTCATGCGTCAGCAGCACTGGTTGATCGACAATATTTAAATGGTCACCGTCAGTCATCACCGGCAGAGAGAATCGCCCGTGGGTAGAGTCATATTTTAGTAAATGCGCAACGGTGGCTGCATCGGCCACCTCGTTGCACATGGTCAGTCTCAGTGCCGCCCTCGCGTCGTGACGCTCGAACAATCGGCGCGTCAGGAGCCGACCGATTCGACCGAGCCCGTTAATGCCAACAGAGGTCATCAACTCAGGATCACGTCCTCAATCGCGTCAATCACATTCTCAACAGTGAATCCAAACTCCTTCATGAGTACGGGGCCTGGTGCTGATTCGCCAAAAGAGCTCATCCCAACGACACGACCGTCTAAGCCCACATACTTATACCACCAGTCCTGGTGTGACGCCTCGACAGCCACCCGTGCCAAAATATGACTGGGCAAGACGGACTCTTTGTATTCCACGTCCTGTCGTTCATAGACCTCGGCACAGGGCATTGAGACCACACGAACGCCACGTCCCGCTGCAGAAAGCTTTTCAGCAGCCTCGGCCGCCAGCGATATCTCGGAGCCTGTTGCGATAACAATGACCTCGAGCTCACCCTGCTCTTCGTGTAACACGTAACCACCGCGCGCGACGTCGGACACGCGCCCCGCGGAACCCACTTGATGGGGCAGCGTTTGACGCGAAAAAACAAGCGCAGACGGACCGTCCGTTCGCAAAATAGCCTGCTTCCAAGCAATGGCTGATTCGACGGCGTCACACGGGCGCCAAGTATCTAAATTGGGCGTTGAACGCATCGATGCAAGCTGTTCGACAGGCTGGTGCGTGGGACCGTCCTCACCCAGGCCTACAGAGTCATGGGTAAAGACATAAATCGCGCGCTGCTTCATCAGTGACGCCATACGAACGGCGTTACGTGCGTACTCCATGAAAATAAGGAATGTGCCGCCGAATGGAATAAATCCTCCGTGAAGCGAAATACCATTCATAAGAGCAGCCATTGCAAACTCGCGAACACCGTAATAGAGATAATTACCCTCCGCGTCGGACGCGTCCGCGGCTTGCGCGCCTGGCCACAAGGTCAAATTAGAGCCCGCCAAATCAGCACTGCCGCCTAATAGTTCAGGAAGCGTTGGGGCAATCGCCGCGATCGCTTGCTGAGAAGCTTTGCGCGAAGCCACGTCAGACTCATTGGCCATGCACTGGGCAATAAAGTCGTCTACACCGCGGAAAAACGCCTCGGGCAGATCGCCCTTGACCCGACGCTTAAACTCGCTCGCAAGCGCTGCGTGTTCGCCGCCGTAACTGTCCAGCGCCGTGTTCCAGTCAGCCTCAGCAATGGCTCCCGATGGGCGCGCATCCCAATGCTGGTAGATTTCATCGGGCACGACAAAGGGCTCATAATTCCAGCCCAGCACCTCTCGCGTAAGCGCGATTTCGTCATCGCCCAGTGGCGCACCATGGCAAGACTCCGTACCACCTTTATTCGGACTGCCTTTACCAATCGTTGTTTTACAACAAACCAAGGTTGGACGCTTTGTATCGGCAATGGCCGCATCAAAGGCCGCAGCTATTGCATCGGCATTGTGTCCATCAACATCTCGGACAACGTGCCATCCGTAGGCTTCGAATCGAGCCGGTGTGTCGTCGGTAAACCAACCCTCGATGTCTCCATCGATAGAAATTCCGTTGTCGTCATAAACAACCGTCAACTTCCCTAAGCCAAGCGTTCCTGCCAACGAGGATGCCTCATGGCTAATACCCTCCATCAAACAACCATCACCCACAAAACACCACGTTCGATGGTCAACAATTCGGTGGTCGCCCTGATTAAACCGAGCCGCCATCAGCTTTTCTGCAACAGCCATGCCGACCGCATTTGCAAGCCCCTGACCCAAGGGTCCCGTGGTTGTCTCTACCCCTGGCGTATATCCGTACTCGGGATGCCCTGGCGTCTTACTGTGTAGCTGACGAAATTCTTTGATGTCATCGATAGAGAGGTCGTAGCCAGTTAAATGCAGCAGCGAATAAATAAGCATTGATCCGTGCCCATTGGACAACACAAATCGGTCTCGATCGGCCCAGTTCGGATTCGTCGGGTTGTGCTTGAGGTAGCGCGTCCACAACACTTCCGCGATATCAGCCATTCCCATAGGTGCTCCGGGATGACCGGAGTTCGCCCGCTGAACCGCGTCCATTGAGAGAGCTCTAATTGCGTTAGCCGCTTGCTGATACGTTACTGTGACGTCATGACCTTCTTGCAAGACGATATCCTCTGTTGAGTTGTGAGTAAGCGGCCGCCATCATCTCACGGATTAGCCTGAAATAACGTTGAATATCCCACTTTTATTAACCCTGATTTAATGCAAAAACAGGTGACGCACTAAAACAAAACTCGCGTTCTCAGCGTCCCCTCAATCGCCGTCAATCCCTTAATGAGCGCTTTGGAGTAATCGGTCTCAATGTCGATGACGACGTAACCGGTATCGCCCATCGTCTGCAGGTACTGGCCGCTGACGTTCACATTGTTTTCGCTGAACACCTGGTTAATGGCGCTCATGACGCCAGGAATATTGCGATGAACGTGGAGTAGGCGATGCTTTCCATCATGTGCCGGCAGCGCCACCTCAGGAAAGTTGACCGCCGAGAGGGTCGTTCCATTGTCGCTGTAACGCGTTAGCTTGTCAGCAACCTCGACGCCAATGTTTTCCTGCGCCTCTTGCGTCGAACCCCCTATGTGCGGGGTCAGAATGCACTGATCAAGTCCTCTGAGGGGCGACAAAAACTCGTCATTATTTGACCGCGGCTCAACGGGAAACACGTCGATTGCTGCACCGCCAATATGCGCTGATTTAAGCGCTTCAGCCAAGGCCTCAAGATCCACGACATTGCCTCTTGAGGCGTTAATCAGCATGGCCCCTGAACGCATGACCTGGAGTTCTTGGGGGCCAATCAATAACTCGGTGCTCGCGTGCTGGGGTACGTGTAAACTCACGACGTGAGCCACCTCGAGTAACCCTCCCAAGGTGGCTTTAGGCTGGGCATTCCCAAGCGGTAATTTAGACTCCACGTCAAAGTACACGACCTTCATGCCGAGCCCCTCGGCGATGACGCCCAGCTGCATGCCTATATTGCCGTACCCAATGATCCCGAGTGTCTTTCCACGGCACTCGTGCGCGCCCGTTGCAGTTTTTTGCCACTCGCCTCGGTGCGCTGCCGCACTGCGTTGCGGAATCCCCCTGAGCAAGACAATGACCTCAGCCATGACCAGTTCTGCCACACTGCGCGTGTTCGAAAATGGCGCATTAAAAACGGGCAC
>JAQXEB010000206.1 GCA_029251065.1 Luminiphilus sp. | reverse complement strand
AATCGATTCGGTAATTCTGCCGTCTTGTGCGCTTAAAAGAGGACCTTTATGCACCAAAAAAGTGCGTCATAAAACAACGCGCACCAACTAAGTGCGTATGATTGGCGTAACGGGCTCGTGAAAATAAATAATAATCATTTAAATCAATTGCTTATAAACAAATCAACGAATTACCTATGCTGGCACGCAGTTTGCTATTATTAGACAGCAATGGTGCATCACGCGCTGATGTACGCACACACAGACCGAGTAGATCGGGTTAAACAGTCCTTAGGAGGCTTACATGTCAGAGCGCACGCTCAATTTGATCAAAGACAACGATATTCGCTGGGTAGACCTGCGCTTTACCGACACACGCGGTAAAGAGCAGCACGTCAGCATTCCCGCCACTCAAGTCGATGAAGACTTTTTCGAAGACGGCAAGATGTTTGATGGCTCGTCGATCGCTGGCTGGAAAGGTATTAACGAGTCCGACATGATCCTCATGCCCGACGACAGCACCTCTGTGATTGATCCATTCACAGACGATGCAACGATCATTTTGCGTTGCGACGTGGTTGAACCATCTACCATGCAGGGCTACGAGCGCGACCCGCGCAGTGTCGCAAAGCGCGCTGAAGCCTACCTCACGTCGACAGGGCTGGGCGACACCGCATTTTTTGGTCCCGAACCCGAATTCTTTGTGTTCGACGACGTGAAGTTCAAGGTCGAAATGCAGGGTGCAAGTTACGCCATTAATTCAGAAGAAGCCGCTTGGGCCTCCAATGATAGCTTTGATGAGGGCAACACAGGCCACAGACCTGGCGTCAAAGGCGGTTATTTCCCCGTCCCACCCGTCGATTCACTTCATGACATTCGCGCCGCAATGTGTACCGCGATGGAGCAGATGGGTCTCGATGTTGAAGTACACCACCACGAAGTAGGCACCGCCGGACAGTGTGAGATCGGCATTCGATTTAACACCCTCGTTGCCAAGGCGGACGAAGTACAAATTTTGAAGTACTGCGTTCACAACGTGGCGCACGCTTACGGGAAAACAGCGACCTTCATGCCCAAGCCTTTGGTCGGTGATAACGGCTCCGGTATGCACGTTCACCAAAGCATTGCCAAAAACGGTGACAACACGTTCGCAGGCGACGAGTATGCTGGCCTGTCGGAAGCGGCCCTTTACTACATTGGCGGAACCATTAAGCACGCGCGAGCCATCAACGCGTTTGCGAATGCATCAACCAACAGCTATAAGCGACTGGTGCCCGGATTCGAAGCACCCGTCATGCTGGCGTATTCCGCCCGCAACCGGTCGGCATCGATTCGTATTCCTTATGAGCCATCGCCAAAAGGCAAGCGTATTGAAGTTCGTTTCGGCGATCCGACTGCAAATCCATACTTATGTTTTGCGGCCATGCTGATGGCTGGTCTTGACGGCATTCAAAACAAGATTCACCCAGGAGAGGCCGCGGATAAGGATCTTTATGACCTTCCTCCCGAGGAAGCGGCCGAGATTCCAACGGTTGCGTCGACACTCGAAATGGCGCTGGACGCACTGGATGCTGACCGTGAGTTCTTAACCGCCGGTGGTGTATTTACTGACGACATGATCGACGGCTACATCGAACTCAAGCGCTCAGAGGTCGAGCGTTTGAATATGACAACTCATCCCATTGAGTTCGACATGTACTACTCGGTGTGATCTCAACAAATCGAGGGCCCGCAGCACAGCGCGGGCTTTTTTTTGGCTCCAAATTTGGCAAACTTCCAAAATCAGGAGAAAATTGCACCACCATGGTGCAAAAGGCGTAACAAGCATGATGACAAAGTCGACGCGATTAAATGTACTGGTGCCTTTGATAGGCCTTACCTCCCTTGTAGGCATGCCCTCACTGTCTGCCGACATCTACAAATCGGTCGATAAAAACGGTGTTGTGACTTTTAGTGACACACCGCCTAAAGAACAATCCGCGTCCAATGAGCGTATTGAGCTTCCGACGCACACCAATCGCATGCCATCGATTGAGGTTCCAGAACGCCAGGTGAGCGAGAACAGTGAAGCGCCTGCAAATCCGTCAATACTGATCATCACCGCCCCGCTCAATAACGCGACTATTCCTATGGGTCCGGGCATTTTTGAGGTACTGGCTGACGTACAGCCGCCCCTTAAAGAAGAGGAATTTGTCGAGCTTCATCTCGACAGCACGCCTGTCGGCCCCCCCCAGAAAAAGCCCAATTGGACACTCACTTACGTCACGCGAGGAGCACACAAGCTCGAGATTCGACGCGTGTCCTCATCGGGAGAGCTTTTGGATTCATCAGCACCTATAACCGTATTTGTTTTGCGGCCTTCAGCACGTTGAGATCGGCGTAATGACAACAAGACCCAGCTTTGATCTTGATTCGTTAACGACCTGCATTGTGCTGATTGATGAGCACGGCGTTGTCGACATGGTGAATCAAGCGGCTCAAGTCTTACTTGAAACGTCTTCGCAACGGGCCACCGGTAGCCGGTTTGAGGAACTGGCTCGGGTAGTGGGCGATGGTGCTATTGATTGGCACCACACACTCGCTAATGTCGTACGCACGCGACTACCCGCGGTGAGTCGTGACTTAAAGCTTGCGCTCAAAGCGGGGCGAGACATCACCGTCGACGTCATCATCACGCCTCTGAATTACGACAGAGACTCGCGCATATTGCTTGAAATATCAGCACTTGATCGCGCGCGCGCAATCAGCGAGACAGAAAATCTTCGCGAGGCGCAGCAGCGACTGCAACATGTGGTGAAGGGCATGGCGCACGAGGTAAAAAATCCGCTGGGCGGTATTCGAGGTGCCGCCCAGTTAATGGCCCGAAAGTTTGAAGACCGCGAGCTCGACGAATACGCCAATATTATTATTTCCGAAGTCGATCGCCTTCAAGCGCTCGTTGATCGAATGTTAGGGCCCCGAGAGTCTTTGGATAAACGGTCAATTAACATTCACGAGGTGACCGAGCGGGTCCGCCAACTGATCGAAGCCGAGGCACTCGACAGCGTCAAGGTGATTCGAGATTACGACCCCAGCCTGCCCGAATTTTTGGCAGACTCAGATCAGTTGACTCAGGCCATCCTCAACATTGTTCGGAACGCCTTAGAAGCCGCCGAGGCAGACTCTCAAATCACCATCAAAACACGCAGCAGGCGTCAGTTCACACTCAACGGGAAGCGCCACAAACTCGTCTGTGCCATCGATATTGTCGACGATGGACCCGGCATCCCAGACGATCTAATGACATCCATTTTCTTGCCCATGGTGACCTCACGGCCCGAGGGATCAGGGCTTGGCCTATCAATTGCGCAACTCATACTGACCCGACACGGCGGTGTTATTCAGGCCATCAGCCAGCCTGGTAATACCTGCTTCACCCTCTTGCTACCCATGGAGCAATGACATGACAGACACCAATGAGATTTGGGTGGTTGATGACGACAGCTCTATACGCTGGGTTATCGAAAAAGCGCTTTCAGGTGAGGACATACCCTGCAGGACATTCGAATGTGCGGCAAATTTGCTTAGCGCGCTGGAGAGCGACTCGCCGAAAGCCATCATTAGCGACATTCGAATGCCGGGCATGGATGGGCTCGCACTGCTGGCGGAGCTCAAAACAACGGCGCCCGATATTCCCGTGATTATCACCACAGCACACTCAGACCTCGACAGTGCTGTCACGTCTTACGAGTCGGGTGCGTTCGAATATCTTCCAAAGCCCTTCGATATCGACGAAATGATCGAAGTGGCAACACGTGCGCTTGCGCACACCAACAAGTCACTCAATGATGCAAATGCACCCGACTCTGGCGGCAAAGAAATCATTGGCAATGCGCCGGCGATGCAAGAAGTCTTTCGCGCCATCGGACGCCTGTCGCAGAGCTCCATTACCGTATTAATCAGTGGCCAATCGGGGTCTGGCAAGGAATTAGTCGCGCGAGCATTGCATCGACACAGTCCTCGAGCGACCGCGCCCTTCGTCGCGCTCAACATGGCAGCTATTCCGAAAGACCTTATGGAGTCAGAGCTGTTTGGTCATGAAAAAGGATCCTTTACCGGTGCGGCGGGAAAACGCGAAGGGCGCTTTGAGCAAGCCAGTGGGGGCACCCTGTTTTTGGATGAGATTGGTGATATGCCGCACGAGACGCAGACTCGGCTACTCAGAGTCCTTGCAGAAAGTGAGTTTTATCGGGTGGGCGGCACCACCGCCATTAAAACAGATGTCCGTGTCATTGCCGCAACACATCAAGATCTGAGACAGCTTGTCACTAATGGAAACTTCCGCGAAGATTTGTACCATCGACTCAACGTCATTGGTATTAACGTCCCCCGCCTTGCCGATCGCAGCGAAGATATTCCCTCGTTGCTCAATCACTTTTTATCAAGGGCCGCCGCCGAGCTGGGAGTCCCCACCAAGGAAGTTTCTCCACAGGTTCGCGAGTACTTGAGTGCGCTTGACTGGCCCGGGAATGTGCGACAGCTGGAAAATACGTGTCGCTGGCTGACCGTCATGGCCGCAGGCAACACCATACTCATCAATGACCTTCCACCAGAGCTCAACGTAGACGCTGAGACTGAGAGCCAAGGTGGGTCTTCTTGGGAAAAACAGTTGTCGGATTGGGTCAGAGCGAAACTGCTGGCAGGCGAGGACAATGTGCTCAAGCAGGCGATGCCGCGCATCGAAGCCATTATGATGGATGCGGCACTGGAACACACCGCAGGCAGGAAAGCGGAAGCGGCCGAGCTCTTGGGCTGGGGCAGGAATACCCTGACCCGCAAACTCAGCCAAAAATCTTAATGCGTTGCGCCATCCGCGGGGAGTTCACCACCCGCCGCTTGTTGCTCCATTGCCTGACGGTATAGGGCGTCAAAGTTGACCGGCGCCAACATCAGTGGCGGGAAGCCGCCCTTGACCACTAAGTTATCAATCGCTTCACGCGCATACGGGAACAAAATATTCGGCGCCACCGTGGCCAAGATCTGTTTGAGCGACTCCGCATCAATTCCCGACGTGAAGAAAATACCCGCCTGCTGAACCTCCACCAAAAACGCACTCTTTTCTTCGATCTTTGCAGTCACCGTAATGGTCAGAACGACCTCGTGATTGCCCGTCTCGTCCACTGCTGATGACTTCGTGTTCAAATCAACGTTGACGTTTGGCTGCCAATTCTGGCGGAAAATATCCGGCGAAGCAGGTGATTCAAAAGACACATCTTTCGCATAAATACGTTGCATCGTGAACTGCTGCTGTACCTGCTCTTCTTCAGCTGCACCTACAGCTTGAGATTGCTCATCCGCCATCGCGGTTACTCCTCTATCCGATTTATTAGGGTGCTTCGACCTGAAGCATTGAATCTAACTGTTGCCGACGTTCGAGACTATACAGCTCGTCGCATCCCCCGACGTATTGGTCGCCTATCCATATCTGAGGGACGCTTGTTGCGCCCGCCATTGCTGCCATTTCGGCGCGCAGCGAGGGGTTGCCGTCAACAGGAATCTCATCAAACTCAACGCCTTTATTGGCTAACAGGCTTTTTGCTCGAAGACAAAATGGGCACCACTGTGTGGTGTACACGGTTACGGTTTTCATTTCTTCGTCACGGGCAAACGCTGCTCATCCCACGTCATCATACCACCCGCCATACGCTGGGCCTGCGAAAATCCGGCGGCACGAAGTTGTTTAACCGCCGCCGACGCACTCGTACCCATGCGACACACAACAATGACCGGCTTCTCTTTATAGGCTTCAAGCTCACCCATACGACCTTGCAGGTTGGCCGTGGGTATATTGACAGCTTTTGAAATGTGAGCGCCTTTAAAGTCTTTAGCGTCTCGAACATCCAAAAAGATACCGCCGTTCTTATTCGTCACATTAATCGCCTGCTGAGGGCTCAATGCCGGGCCCGCTTTGCGTGACTCCGTAAACAGGAGAAGGTTAAGCGACAGCAAAAGCGCAAACACCAAAAGCCACTGCTCGGAAATAAAAATAAGAAATTGGCTAAAAGACACTGTTTTGCTCTCTGCCCATATTGGGCACCTAGGAAAAGGCGAGAGTATACGTGCTTCAAAGAGGGCTCTCCAGTAGCACAATCACCAGACAACAGGGTGATCTGTAACAATCATCAGGCTAGACTTGTCGTCTCTACCTGAGGGATTCCTATGTCATCGTCTTTTAGTCCTTTCTCGCCAACGGTACTCGTTATTTTAGACGGGTTCGGCTTCCGAGAGGAGCCAGACAATAATGCGATCTTCCACGCACACACGCCAACCTTCGACCGACTGTGGGACCAGGGAGAATCGACGCTCGTTTCGGGATCAGGCTTGGACGTCGGACTACCCGATGGACAAATGGGGAACTCCGAGGTCGGTCACATGAGCTTAGGGTCTGGACGGATTATCTATCAAAGTATCACGCGCATTGATCAGGCCATCAAAGACGGCTCGTTTAATACCAATACCGCGTATACAGCGACCATCGACTCGGCTGTGTCAGCAGGCGGCGCGATTCATGTGATGGGCCTCTTATCACCCGGCGGTGTTCACAGCCACGAGGAACATATTTTTGCGGCACTGCGACTCGCGCGCGCGCGCGGGGCAACACGCATTTACTTACATGCTTTTTTAGACGGCCGAGACATGCCCCCACGCAGCGCTGCGCCGTCGCTCAAGCGCGCCGATCAGGTTTTTGAAGAACTAGGTGTTGGTCGCGTCGCCACCGTGCAAGGACGATACTTCGCAATGGATCGGGATAACCGCTGGTCACGAATGGAGCCGGCCTACCGTCTGATCACCCAGGGCGAGAGTCTGTACCACAGTGAATCAACGGCTGAGGCTCTGGCCGCAGCCTATTCCCGGGACGAAAACGATGAGTTCGTCAGCCCCACAAAGATCGGCAGCACTGTCGAAATGGCAGACGGGGACGCGGTCCTGTTTATGAATTTTCGCGCAGATCGAGCTCGGCAACTCACGCAGGCACTCACCGAGACATCCTTTGCCGGCTTTCAAAGGCAGTCCGTACCAAAGATAAGACTGGTTGCGACGACGGAATATTATGAAGCAGTCAATGCCAAGGTCGCGTTCGAGCCCGATGTCATTAGCGACACGTTGGGTGAGGTCGTCGCAGCAAAAGGGCTTCGACAGGCGCGTATCGCGGAGACCGAGAAATATGCGCACGTCACGTTTTTCTTCAGCGGCGGTAGAGAAAGACTTTTTACCGGTGAAGAACGCATTTTGATTCCCTCTCCGGACGTCGCAACCTACGATCTGCAACCCGAAATGTCGGCCGACCAAGTCACTGATGCCATCATCACGAGTCTTAAGACCGGGTCACACGAGCTCATTGTCGTCAATTTTGCTAACGGGGACATGGTCGGCCATACCGGCGATTTTCAGGCCGCAGTAACCGCCGTCGAAACACTGGATCGATGTATAGCCCGTGTCGAAGACGCGGTCCTAGCCGCCGGAGGCCAAGCACTGATCACGGCTGATCATGGCAACTGTGAACAAATGCACGATCACACCACCGAACAACCGCATACTCAGCACACAACAAGGCCTGTACCGCTCTTTTACATTGGTCACGAGGCGCGCCACTTCGCCGCATCTCCAGGCGTCCTCGCCGACATTGCACCGACCGTGCTTGACCTCATGCAGATTGTAAAGCCAGACGCTATGACCGGCTCCTCGCTCCTCACGCGCTGAGTCTGCGACGTGAAACCTGCATGGCTCATTGTTGCGACCGCCCTTTATTGCGGCATGACGTCGCACGCGACTGGCGCAGACCCAGTCGAACCTCAAACCGAAGCCGAAGCAAGGGCCGCAATAGAACAGGTGAATCGGGAAATTGCGACGCTCACACAACTGGTGACATCCCAGTCCAAAGAGCGCAACGAACTCCAAAACACGCTTAAACAAACCGACAAAGCGATTGGTCGCGCCAACGAGGCGTTGCGACGAGCGAAGGAGAGCATTAACGCCCGACAGCGGCAGATCAATGAGCTTGATGCGCAGGGAGTGACATTAGAACGAGAAATAAGTCGACTGTCCGAATTATTGGAGAATGCATTGGGTGCATTCTCAGTTCTAAAGCAGGGCGGCGATCTAAAAATTATCTTTGGTGATGGCTCCCCACAAGAGACCACCCGCCATCTCGCCTACTTCGATCTCTTGCTCGCTGATCAGATCAAAAACATTGACACCTTTAAACGCACCGTAGCCGCACTTGATGAAAATCGCGTGAAATTGGCAGTGCAGCAAGTGGCACAACGCAATGCGAAGGCAGCCCTGTCGCAGGAACAGCAAAAGTTAGTGTCTGAACGCACCAAGCAGCGCGATGTGATTGCTGCGCTATCACGTTCACTCAAACGTGACGGCGCGCAAATACAGGCTTTGAAGGCTGACGGCACACGACTAAACACCCTCCTTTCTGAACTCTTGGTGCGCCTGGCCAATCTCGCGGCAAGACGCGGTTTCGAAAACTTTGGCGCTTTGGGCCGCAAATTGCGGGCGCCATTAGATGGGGCAAGCAGCACGCGCTTCGGACAGAAACGAGCGCGCGGCGACCTGAGGTGGCAGGGGTGGCTGATTCCGGCAGAGCGAGGGTCAACCGTTCGGTCAATACACTCTGGGCGAGTTGTCTATGCAGATTGGCTCCGTGGTCAGGGCTTACTCACCATTGTCGACCACGGCGACGGGTGGATGAGCCTCTACGGTCAAAATGAAAGTTTGTTAAAAGAGACCGGTGAATGGGTCGCGCCAGGCGAGGTTATTGCTCGTGTGGGCTCAAGTGGCGGGGCCACGTTACCCGCATTGTATTTTGAGATACGCTCTCAAGGTGTACCCGTGGATCCCGCGGACTGGATTAGATAGGCGTTATTGAATGAAAAATAGCAGACAGGCCAACATATTTTTTGCGCGCAGGCAGTGGGTCGGCCGAGGCCTTATTGGCGCAGCGATACTTTCACTCAGCGCCTTGACGCTCTCGGAGACCGACGCCGAAGCGACTGCGGCCTCTGTGAGCATCTCGTTTGAAGAGCTTCAGCTATTTGCCGACACCTTCGATGCGATCAGGCGCGGATATGTCGAGGAGGTCACTGACGCTGAGCTTTTTGAAATGGCCGTCAAAGGCATGCTGACGAATCTCGATCCGCACTCCGCGTACCTGACTGATGACGACTATGAAAATTTACAGGAGTCTACCGATGGTCAGTTCACCGGCCTGGGTATCGAGATAGGCTACCGGGGCGGTTTCATCGCCATTGTGACGCCGATCGATGGTTCGCCGGCGATCGAGGCTGGTCTACAGGCGGGTGACGTGATCTTAAAAATTGATGGCACGTCGACGCAAGGCATGTCCACCAGCGAGTCGTCGACGTACATGCGCGGCGCCAAAGGCACTGAAGTAACACTGGAAATCGGTCGCGCAGGGGAAAGCCAGCCTTTCGATGTGGTCGTCACGCGCGGTGTTATTGAAGTACCGAGCGTTCGCACGCGTGAGCTTGATGACGGTTACTGGGTGATCAGGGTGTCGCGATTTCAACGAGACTCTGGTGCGGAGGTCACTGCCGCCCTTGAGGCGGCATTGAGCGAGGGCGAGGTGCGTGGCATCGTCTTAGATGTTCGGAATAATCCCGGTGGCGTCATGAACGCAAGTGTGGAAATGGCCGGTAACTTTCTCGACGGGGGCTTGGTCGTCTATACCCAAGGTCGCCACCCTGACTCAGTCAGCACCTTCAACGCCGAAGCCGGTGAGGTGATCCCTGGGGTTCCCCTAGTCGTTTTGGTCAACGGAGGTTCAGCCAGCGCCTCGGAGATCGTCGCGGGCGCGCTCCAAGATCGTGGCCGTGGGGTGATCATGGGCACGCAAAGCTTTGGTAAAGGGTCGGTACAAACGGTGTTACCCGTCTCTGAATCAAAAGCACTCAAGCTGACCACGTCGTTGTACTACACCCCCAGTGGGCGATCGATTCAGCAAGACGGTATTGTTCCCGACGTCGTTGTCGAACGTGCGCGTCTTACGAGTCTCGAGCAGGGGCGACGTCTGCGCGAAGCCGACCTCAACGGCAGCCTGGTCAATGAGGGCGTAGAACAGGAAGTGGAGACTGAAGTGATCGCGAGTCTCCGAGAGGAAGACAATCAACTGTACGAAGCCTTCACCCTGCTTAAGGGAATCAATGTGTACCGAGATCTGAACGACAAAGCCGGGTCAACGGTGAGCCTTAAAACACTTCAAATACAGGAAGTGGAGACCGGAGTAAGCACTAACTAGCGCCTCATCCTAATGCCAGCCTTTGCAATGTGGTCTTTAGCTTGACTCACAGTATACGTACCAAAATGGAAGATGCTGGCAGCAAGAACGGCGTCAGCACCCCCTTTCTTAAAGCCGTCGACAAGATGATCGAGTGTGCCCACCCCGCCTGACGCAATCACGGGGACAGCGACGGCATCAGAAATTGCACGCGTTATGGCAAGGTCGTACCCATCTTTCGTACCGTCTCTATCCATGCTGGTGAGCAAAATCTCTCCAGCACCGTAGTCCGCCATTTTTTGCGCCCAGGCAACCGCCTCCAGACCCGTCGGTTTTCGTCCACCGTGCGTGAACAGTTCGTAGCGCCCTGAGCCGTCCGCAAGACGTTTCACGTCCATGGCAACGACAATACACTGCGAGCCAAACCGATCAGCGGACTCTCTGACCAATTCCGGATCAAAAATAGCCGCCGTGTTGATACTTACTTTGTCAGCACCGGCATTGAGTAATCGACGAATATCGTCAACCGCCCTCACGCCGCCACCCACCGTCAGCGGAATAAATACCTGCGCTGCGATTTGCTCAACCGTACGATAGGTTGTGTCACGCTGCTCATGACTCGCCGTAATATCGAGAAATGTAAGGGTAATCCCCCCCATTTTTAATGGGGCTTATCATTGTAGAATCCATACCGCCAAACTTGGTCC
>JAQXEB010000205.1 GCA_029251065.1 Luminiphilus sp. | reverse complement strand
AGCCGTGACAAATTTTTCGCCACTGCCTACGTTTACGACGGGAATAATATGGGCGTCCGTTTTATCAACCATGTTGGGCGTTTCTCGCAACTGAAGCACGTCCCCGACTTTCATCGAGCCCTATTGGCTATATTACACCAACTCGGGCGCATGGAACGGCCCAAAGGCGTGAAGCCGAGCACATTTAGACGCGTGCAAGACGTGAACTCATTGTCAGCTGCGCCGTGACAATGAGGCTCACAGAATAACCACACAGTCCGCGTAAGCGTCGCTGAGTGCAGATTCACACAACAGTAAAGGCATTGTGGTGATTAAGAAGGTACTAAAGCTAAAAGCCTGCTCGAACTGCCAGTCCCTCTCGGAGACCTTATACCGTTGTCGCGGCGCTAAGGCTGACCCTTGGGAATTTAGATGCGAGCCTTGCTTGATGCGCCTTAAAAGAGAGGCGGAAACACAATATCAGTACGGTGGCACATGGAAAGCCACGAAGCGCCGACACTGATAATTGTGACAAATTAGACTTTTTTTCGTTAAACCGCCCTTATTTGGGTCACTTATTGATAGTGTGGGTGGGCTGTCTAACCTGTTGTGCCTGAAGGGTCGGTCGTACTGGGGCAGGGTGAGCGCAGTAAAAACTTAGTCACAATAAGGATAATAACTATGAACACGAACCAAATTTTAACAGCCTTGGGTGTTGTCGTTGCAATTGCTGCCGTCTTTGTCGGTCAAGTTGCTGCGTACTCAGCCTTAGTCCTGGTGGCATTGGGACTGGTCAGTGGCTTCATGAGTCCAATGGCCGATGCAGCCGGTCGAATGGCGTACACGGTGGCTGCAGTAGCCATGCCTACACTCGCCAACTCACTCGATGTCATACCGGCGGTTGGTGCACCAATCAACGCAATCATTGACAACATCGCTATCATGATTGCCGGAATGGTCGTTGCTAACTTCTTGCTGGCAGTCAAAGACGCAGTCATGCCTTCAGGTGACTAACGACTTTTTTTACGGGCCCGGAGCATCGCTCCGGGCTTTCACAGTACTCACAAGCCCTCGCGCAACCACAATCCGATCAACACCGTCGCAATACCTTTGAAATAAGCAAACCAAAGCCCTGCGTAAGGCGACATGCCGAATTGATCAAGCCACCACTGTGTTTGTCGGCGGTGCCAACTGAAAAAACCCATTTTCAACTCCCAGAAAGTCAGCTGACGGACTCGGCTCTTAGTTTATTTGACCAAGCGGCGGTGGCCGCTGGCCGCACGGACCTGTCTTCCTCAACATTGAGCTTGTTTGCGGATCAATTCCCACTCCACCCAGCCTTTAAGGCCTGCCCTCTCGCAGGGCTCCAATCGCCTGAGCGTAAGCGCGACTTCCCCTGACGTAGGCGATTCCACCCACGACACTGAAGCTCACCCCTATGGCCAGTGCGTAACGCACTGACTCAGTGCCGTATCCCGTCAACGCATCGCTTAAGAGACCCACCAGCAGAGGACCTAAGCCCATTCCCAGTAAATTAATCGCAAGCAACATGAGCGCGGAGGCTTGTGTTCGCCAATACTGCGGCACTAGGTTTTGCACAGCGGCATAACTTGGCGCGATCCAGAAACTTGCAAAAACAGCGGATAACCCCATAAAAACCAGGGCGAAGGGAATATCAATACCCTCACCCAAAACCAACCGGTGCTCGACGGGCCACAGCAAGAAGGCAAGCTGCGTCGGCAGTGCAATGAAGATTCCAATGGCCGGCAGCCAGAGTTGCCATCGCGCATCGCGTCGGGACAGAGCATCCACCAAGAGACCGCTGGAAATGGTCCCCAGCCCCCCACCAAAGACCCCGATTAACCCTAAGTACAGCCCTGCATCGACCAGACTCATACCGTGAACTCTGACCAAAAAACTTGGAGACCACACACCGAGTCCGTAACCGGCTATTCCTGTGAATCCGACGCCCAGCATAATGTGCATGAAGGACGGCAATCTGAAGATCTGTCCTACTGCGGAAAATAATCCCTGGTCGACTCGCGAATGTGACGCGATGACTTTGGGTGGCTCTTTAATGGTCAACTGAATGACAATCGCCAACAAGACACCAGGAATACCGAATACCAAGAAAACGGACCGCCATCCATACGCCTCAGCGATTAAGGCGCCACCGAAAAGCCCCACAAGAATTCCTATGTTGGGGGCCGTTGCCAAAATACCTTGTGCAAATGCACGCTTCTCGGGAGGAAAATAGTCCGCCAGTAACGACTGGGAGGGTGGGGTTCCACCCGCCTCACCTACGCCAACCCCGATACGCAGGATGAGCAGATGCCAAAAGCCGGTGGCGGTTGCGCAAAGCGCGGTCACCGCACTCCATGTTGTCATCGAAATGGCGAGCACATTTCTACGTGACCATCGATCTGCAAGGCGCGCCACGGGGATACCAAGCGTCGCATAAAACAGTGCAAAGGCCAGTCCTGACAACAGTCCCATCTGCGTATCGGTTGCACCGAATTCAGTTTTGATGGGCTCAATCAGAATCGTCATGACCTGTCGATCAACAAAATTAAAAACATAACCCAGCGTTAAAAGCGCCAACACGTAATAGCGATAACGATTTGAGTAGAGCAAATGAGGCGATGGTTGAACTGCGTCGGCGGTTGGTTCAGTCACAGAAGTAAGACCCTTATTATTGTTCGATGCGCTGCAGAAGCGACTCAGTGACCCAAAGGGTATCTCGAAACCGTACGGCCTCGAAATAGTCCGAATCAACCGTGAGAAAAGACACATTAGAACCGCTGATTCGCTGTGTTAGTCTGGCGATAAGCCTCCGAGAACGTGATGACGATGAACAGCACTGTCGAAACTGAAAACCAACCCATATTTGCGTCACGCCGTCTTCTTCTTAATTTCGTACTGATTACGCTTTGTTCCCAGTTCACGTTTGCCCTACTGGCCATGAAAGGCGTGCTCCTGCCTCAGATACTCGAATTATGGGACGTGTCCAAAACGCAATTCGGACTGCTTTTATCGATCTACGGATTTGCAAGCAACGTCATGTACGTCCTCCTGTCTTGGGTACAGGATCGATATGCCCCCCAACAGATTATTTCGGTGACGATGATTATCGGAGGCATTACGACGTTCTTTCTGGGCAAAACGTCCGATTTTAACGTTCTGCTGTCACTGCTGCTGGTGCTGGCAATCTGCTGTGAAGGCGCGTTTTGGCCAGCTATCTTGTCGTCTGTGCGAAAATCAACATCAGACGGCAACCAATCAAAGGTCTTTGGGATTTTAGAGGGCGGTCGTGGGCTGATAGAGTTTCTTCAGAACGCCATTACCTTAGGGTTGTATGCGTGGCTGGGCTATAGCGTTTTGGGCCTCGAAGTCGCCTTCATGATTAATGGCAGTGTCATGGTTTTACTGGGTATCACCTGTTGGTTTAGGCTGCCCAAAGAATCCTTGCTTAAATCGAGTGAATCCTCGGGTACCATGATGAAAGAGGTGGTTGAGGGCATGAGATTCACACTCGCACTGCCCGAGATATGGCTCGCCGGCATCATCGGCTTCTTCATTTATTTCGCCTACACCAGCCTCCCGTTTTACATTACCTACCTCAATGAGAGCTATACGTTGCCGGTCATCGCCGCGTCGATCTTCGGGGTTATCTCGACCTCGCTTGGCCGCATCAGCTCAGCATTTGTTGCGGGGTTTGCAACTGATAGATTGTTCGGAGGCTCATCGGGCGGTATGCAGGTCGGCCTCATGGTCGTCGCTGTTCTTGGGACTCTGCTGGCACTCCTTCCCATCACACAATCATTTGCCTGGGTCGCCATGGCGCTCTTGATGCCGC
Organism: Luminiphilus sp.; assembly: GCA_029251065.1. Taxonomy (GTDB): domain Bacteria; phylum Pseudomonadota; class Gammaproteobacteria; order Pseudomonadales; family Halieaceae; genus Luminiphilus. The sequence goes on along the minus strand of JAQXEB010000205.1, from coordinate 4,904 downwards.
TTGTGTTTACTGTTTTCTTTATGCGCGCACTCTACTTCGCCCCTTACGGTGAGATGGGACTACCCCCGAGGTTTTCCGGCTCAGTGATCTCAGTGGCCGCCTTTGTGGTGTACGCGCCCTCTTCTTTTGCCTACCTGCTCTGGGGGTTTATTTTAGACTCCTATCCGGGGGCGGAAGGATACCGCTACCTCTTCGCGACGCTTGCCGTTGTCGGCGCCGTCGGGGCTGCTATGGCGATTATTCTGAGGCGCCGAATGAGCGGAAGTCTTCGCGATCGAATAGCGCTCCAAGTCTCCGAGCTCGATGATAAATTGGGGCTTGAAGGAGAAGAAAAGACCTTCGCTAAACTGTGAGCTGAGGGCGTTGCGACCGCGAGACAGAAAAAAATGCGATGACCGCGGTTTCACGGCACTAAGCCCGAGCGCGCCTCAGAAACCATCTCACACATGTCCGAAAGCAGCGTTTTAACATCTACACCACACCATCTGTTATCGTTTTGGAAACGGCCATCAGTCGCTCAATAACGTCCTTTCCTCGATTGAGTGTCGTTTTTCCTTATTTTCTCAAACATAAAGCCCAACGGCTCTACCCTCTCTTCGGAAAATCTCGATTACGTTCCGTCGACAGGCGCAGGTTTCATAACGAGCTCGTATCAAAACTGTACTTTCGAAACTCACTATCAAGCGCGTAACCCAGCGCCTCGTAAACAGACTGCGCTGTGATATTGGTATGTGCAGTTTCGAGATCCACTCGCGAGGCACCTTGTGTCTTTGCCCACTCATGGGCGTGTCTTAGCAGCCTTGATGCAACGCCTCTCTGTCGAGCTGTTGGGTCAACGTACACGTCGTAAAGGACATAAAACGGCTTCATCTCGACAGAGCAAAACGCCGGATACAGCTGAGTGAACCCCAACAGATCGTCACTTTCCTGACACACAAAAAGGGTGGCGCGCTTAAGGGTCATATTGTCCCTAATCCACACCTTTGCTCCGTTCAAATCGCTCGGCTGCTCGTAAAACATTCGGTAAGCATTAAACAGAGGGGCAATGTCATCCACATCGCTCAACCACGCCTCGCGTACAGTCATAGTGATCCCCTAAATCCGAAGAGACAATTCCAACGCTTGAGCGTACACCCAGAGTGGTCATTAAATCCAAAATCGCGATGTCATGTTGATTACGTAGCCTTAGGTCACTGAATGTTAGGACAAAGAAGAAACGCTCAAACAGTGGTCATCATTGGACTGGGGGATACCGGTGTTCTCGTCGCATCGCGGCTCGTAAAACAGTTCAAGGTCATTGGAGTTACCACGAAACCTAATCTAGTTAGTGGTCAGGAACTCGGCAAGCGACTGACAGATCTTCCCTGGTGGCAGGCGCATTACAACACCCCACTCAAACACTTCCTTGGCCTGAGCGCAGTCCAAATTATTCAGGCCAAAGCAGAATGGGTAAATCCAGAGCAACAGTCTGTTCGCGTTCGACTTCCTGACGGCCTCGAGAGGGTGATTGACTACGATTATTTAGTCATTGCGTCAGGCACATCCAATGGCTTTTGGCGGGACGACTCAATTCGTTCACAGAAAGAAATTGATGATGCCCTTCAAGCAGACGCCGCGCGCATTGAGACGGCGAGCACGATCGCTGTCGTGGGTGGGGGCCCCTGTGGTGTCAGCTGTGCGCTCAACATTCGCCGTGCCGATCCGTCAAAACAAGTAACCCTCTACTTCTCGGGGGATCGACCACTGGCGGGATACCACCCAATAGCTCAAAACTACTATGACAAAATTCTTAAAGACGCGGGGGTGACGCTACAAAGCAATAATCGCGCGATCGTGCCATCGGTAACGCCTTCCTCTGGCTTGATCAACTTCGAGTCAGGTGCATCTGCCAAGGCCGAAACGATCTTGTGGACAGTGGGCAAACGGAAACCTCATACACAGTTTTTGCCCACCAAACTTCTCGATGCTGAGGGCTTTGTGAAAACGCAGTCCACGCTGGAAGTCGAAGGCAGCAACACGATATTCGCCATTGGCGATGTGGCGTCAACAGACCCCGACCGATCTTCGGCACGAAATTGGGCATACGGGATTTTAGTCAACAACATCAAGCGAAAAGCCGCAGGGAAACCCGTTAATCAGTTTTACAAACCACCGCCGAATCGATGGGGGTCGATCGTGGGTCCTCAAGCGGACGGACTGACACTGCATCAACACACGGGTAAGCGCGTGAGACTCTCTCGCTGGTTAGTGGATAACATTTTGCTTCCCACAGTGGTTCAACGCATGATTTACCGCGGCGTGGACCGCTCAGCCAATTAACCAGGGCCCTAGCCTGCTTTGGCCATTGGAAAACGAATAAATTCGTTGACCAGCATTTGTGCAAAGCTCGTGGGGTCGGGCCGCTGCATTGTCAGAACGCCCCGTGACCGCAAGGCAGCCTCAAGCACGTCCAAAATGCGGTCGAGTGTTAGATCGTCAGATTTATCACTCCACATCGCTTTTTCCGCTTCATCCTTAAAGCAGTAGGCCTTCCATGAAATGGAATAACGCAGATCTGACCAGCTGTAGCGCGCGACTTCAAGCCCATTCAAATTAGCAAGAGACCACTGATCTCCTCCTTTAAAGGTCAGCGTTGCGCCTTTATCAATCTCTGGAAATATCGCTTTGGGGGTCACACGTTCGACACCATGAAATACCGTATCGGTGTCGATGAGGATGGCCGTATTGTGCACCGCCGGCATGGACTCTCGAGGGCCTTGAGGGCCTTCAGGGAAGTAGGCAAAGGCACCGCCTGGATTAGCCCCGAACCAGGACACGCAAGTTGCAATGGGGATCCGGTAATCGTTAAATAATCCTGAGTGGAGCATCGTGACTAACAGCCACTGGGGCATACGTTTCCGGTCTGCCCCTCTAAACTCAGGGACGTCAGTGTGGATGGCCAGTTCTTGTCCCGGCGTCAGTATGTTCGCGTAGACGATAGCAGGGACGACCAAAGGACGACCGGTGACCTCTCTTGCCACGTTCAACAGGTCGGGATGTGTAAAAAAGGGCTCGACACCCGGCGCCTGAATCTCGTTTCCGTAGGCGTAAGTCTCTCGGAAATAGTTGGTCCGCTGCGCAGCTGTACTCACCTCGTCGGTATTCCCGTGACCGTCAATACCGTGCTGAATATAGTTAAACGCCGCGTCAAACCGTTGAGGGAGTGACTCGCCTATGCCCTCATTTAGGGCCTCTTCTGCGTAAGTACGAAACACCCCACGAGCTTCGGCAATACGAAGCATCTGATCGGCTTCAGCCGCGGTCATAAATGGCGTCATTGCTTTATAACTGGCTCGCATAGCATTCCCTTATCCGTTGTTATTGCTCTTTTTTATCGCGTCTGTGCAGTGCGCTCAACATGGCCCGTCAAAACGGTTACGGGATTAGTACCGAACTGCCTGTCGTGCGACGACCCTCAAGATCTTTGTGTGCCGACACCACGTCATCAAGCGAATAGCGTTGATTAATATCCACTGTCAGTGCACCGGATTGAATAAGATCAAAAATACGATCTGCTGAAGCTTGCATCCAACCCGGTCTAGCCATGTGCGTAGCCAATGTTGGACGCGTGAAGTAGAGCGATCCACCAAGCGCCAACTCGCCTGGCACGACGCCATCAATGGGGCCCGACGCATTACCAAAACTGACGAATGTGCCCAGCGGTGCCAAGAGTCCAAGACTCAATCGATAGGTCGATCTCCCCACACTGTCGTAAACCACTGGATAGCCACTCGGTGCAGCGCCGCGAAGCCGCGTCTCGAGATCATCTTCAGTGCTCACGAAACATTCTGCGGCTCCGTGACTTAAGGCGAGGTTGCACTTCTCCTCGGTACTTGCGGTGCCGATCAGGCGAACGCCTTTCGCTTTGGCCCATTGGCAGGCAATTAAACCAACGCCCCCTGCTGCCGCATGAAAGAGCACGGTCTCACCCCCGTGGAGCACAAATGTGTCGTTGAAAAGGTAGTCCACAGTCATCGCTTTTAGTAACACTGCGGCGGCCTCTTCGTCGCTCACAGCGTCAGGAATTTTCACCAGAGCGCCGCGCGGGAGAACAATCGCCTCAGCGTACGCGCCCATGGCCATCGCAAAGCCTACCCGCTCCCCCACTGTCAGGTCGTCAACGCCGTCACCAATGGCGTCTACACGACCCGCGCCTTCACACCCCAAACCGGTAGGAAGTGCCAGAGGATAAAGCCCAGAGCGGTGGTAGGTGTCTATTAAGTTGATACCGCAAGCGCTCAGGCAAACGCGCACCTCGCCCGGACCAGGCTCAGGTCTTGGCACCTCCCGAATGAACATCTGCTCTGCTCCACCGCACGAATCAACTCTCACCGCCCTCATTGTGCTCATTTGATCACTCCTCAATGCTGTCTCATTACTGTCTCATTGCTATATCGGCACGAGAGCACCGTAGCACTAAAGGCAGTATCGCCTGATTAACGCGCGTAAAGTCTCGACAGCAGGCTGAATCTGGTCAAGCGGCAGGTACTCATTAGGTTGGTGCGCAACGTCAATAGATCCTGGCCCCATGACAATAGTTTCGAGACCCAGTGACTGCAAAAATGGCGCCTCTGTGGCGAAATTGACAGCGTCAGACACCTGACCCGAGGCCTTTTCGCAGGCAATCACGAGCTCGCTGTCCTTGGCTTGCTCAAAAGCGGGGACGGGTTCAACCAAACGGCGCATTTCAATATCAATACCGTGAAGTGCCGCAATCTCAACCAAACGTGAATTCAGATCCCGCTCTACGTCTTGATACTCAAGACCGGGTAACATTCGTACATCGAAACTAAAATCGAGTTCCCCACAAATTCGGTTGGGGCTATCGCCGCCATGGACACACCCAAAGTTAAGGGTAGGGACAG
>JAQXEB010000204.1 GCA_029251065.1 Luminiphilus sp. | reverse complement strand
ACTCAGATGTACGCAGACAACGCCGTGCTGCTGCCGACCGTATCCAACCAAGTGCGTCACAATCATGCAGAGATCAGAGATTACTTCGTCGCGTTCCTCGCCAAGAAGCCGCAGGGTGTCATCACCGAGTCTAACGCCCGAGTCCTCTCCGATACGTTAGCTACCAACGCTGGGATCTATGTCTTTACCTTTGGCGATGGCTCATCCGTAGCCGCACGTTTTAACTACACCTACGAGCTCATTGGCGGTGCTTGGAAAATTATTCAACACCACAGCTCTGCGATGCCAGAGGGTTAAGCCCATTGCACTGACCTCAGGCCAACAATCCCTTTTTTACCCGTCATAACCTTTGAATGAGCACCTGCACATGAGCAGCAAATTTCTTGATTTGAGCAATCTTCGCGGTGATCTCTACGGCGGTCTGACCGCGGGTGTTGTGGCCTTGCCGCTCGCACTTGCGTTTGGAGAGGCGTCAGGAGCAGGCCCTATTGCCGGTGTTTACGGCGCGATTATTGTCGGGTTTTTTGCCGCTCTTTTTGGTGGCACCGGGTCGCAGATCAGTGGTCCGACGGGCCCCATGGTGGTGGTGTTTGCTGGCGTCTTCGCGACGCTAAACGGTGATCCCGCACTCGTATTTGCAACTGTCGTCCTCGCAGGCTTAATACAGATTGTCTTTGGGGTGCTCGGGTTTGGACAATATATCCGTCTCGTACCCTACCCCGTGGTCTCCGGGTTTATGAGCGGTATCGGCTGCATTATTATCGCACTTCAATTGGCGAGGCTTTTTGGGCACGAGCCCGAAGGTGGCGGTACGATTCCGGCCTTGATGGAAGTCCCATCGGCCGTGATGGACCCTCACTTCGGCGCGCTGTTTGTGGGATTGTTGACGCTTGCGATGGTCTTCAGTTGGCCCGCGACTTGGGGAAAAGTGATTCCGGCCCCCCTCGCCGCACTTGTAACGGGCACCGTCATCGGACTGTCAATCGAGGGCCTGCCGATTCTTGGTGCGATTCCAACCGGCTTGCCCAGCTTTATCGTCCCGTCGATCGAGGCCAATACGGCGATCATTATTTTTGAAGCCGCAGCCATACTCGCGGCACTGGGCGCAATAGACAGTCTGCTCACTTCATTGGTGGCCGACAATATGACTCGGACACGGCACAACTCCAACCGTGAACTCATCGGTCAAGGGATTGGTAATACAGTGGCGGGCTTATTTGGCGGCGTTCCCGGCGCCGGCGCAACGATGCGGACGGTTGTGAATATCCGTACCGGCGGCAGCACTCGAATTTCTGGCATGGTCCACAGTGGTTTGCTTCTCGGTGTAGTTCTTGTGCTCGCACCCTTTGCAGCAAAAATACCGCATGCCGTGCTTGCGGGTATTTTAGTCAAAGTCGGGTACGACATTATTGATATTGCCTACCTGAAGCGCGCGCACCAAGGTCCTCGATTTGACCTGGTCCTCATGGCCTTGGTGTTAGGCCTCACGGTTTTTGTCGACTTGATTACCGCCGTGATGGCCGGCGTTGTGATCGCCGCATTAGCGTTTGTGAAGCAGATTGCAGATGAGCAGCTCAAAGCAATCAGCGGCGAGGGAGACAGCGCAGACCTTACGGTCACTGATGCAGAAGCCGAAATCCTTAATGAGGTCGATGATCACCTCACGCTCTTCGATTTCGGAGGACCGTTGAGTTTCGGTGCGGCCGCCGACATGGGTCACCATGTTCGCGAACGTATCGGTCGTCACGATCACCGAGCCATTGTTCTGGACTTTAGTCGCGTGCCCTTCATTGATGTGTCCGCCGCACGCGCCGTTGAAACGATTGCGGTGGACGCGCACATCGCGGGTAAGCGTTTGTATGCGTGTGGGATAAAAGCCGATGTCTGTAAGGTTCTGACAGGGCTCGGTGTTGTCGATCACTTACCTGCTAATATGCAGTTCTTGACGCGATTAGAAGCACTGGAGGCTGCAAAAGTATGGATTCTGGAAGAGGACTCACTGGACACACAGCCCCCAAAAGATTCAGCCGCCGCCTAGGACGATGTTGGGCGCTGTTAAGCGCCCTGCTAGTGCTCGCCCTGACGGGGCTTGCACAGGCGGAGAACGACCTGTCTGTGATCCGCACAGGCCTCGATTCACCACTCGTTATTGACGTGCGTTCGGGTGGTGAGTTTGAATCAGGCTCGATCGACGGTGCTGTTAATTTGCCAGTCCAAGGGCTACCCGACACGCTCATCGATACGGGCCTGGAACTCGATCACGAAGTCATCGTTTACTGCCGCAGTGGCCGCCGCTCGGCGCAGGCGAAAACGCTGCTCGAAGCCGCAGGGTTCACCTTGGTGTTCGACGGCGGACCTATGGCCCAACTTGAGCAAACACTCAAAGACTCAGAGTCCTAGACGCGTTCACTTATTGTTTCAGTGCACTCAACACTTGATCGACTTGTTCTTGCGATAACCGATCGTCACCTGCGGCATAAGTCTCGGCCATAGCACTGTAGAACTTCGCGTTTAGAAGATTTGCCTCGCCACAATCCCGCGACGCAACGGCTTTTCCCGGCACGCCTGCAATAACCGTATTATCGGGAAACTGACTGCCTTCGGTGACAATCGTATGGCCTGCGACAATGCAGTTATTGCCAATTTTCACGCCGTCCATAATCGTCGCGTTAATACCGATCAAGCAACGATCGCCAATGGTGCAGCCGTGTAAGGTCGCGTGATGCGTTATGGAGCAGTCATCGCCCACGATTGTGGGGGACGCGGCTCCCACATGGATCATTACAAAATCTTGGATATTCGTGCGTGCGCCAATGCGAATCTCAAACGTTTCCGCCCGCGTCACAACATTAGGCCAGATTGATGCCCCGTTACCAATATAAACCTTACCGTACAGCCACGCCGACTCGTGAATATAGGCTGGATTATCTAAGGTGACATTCTTACTCATATGGCCCATCGTTAACTCCTCGAAGACTTGATCCCATGTGCGACCGAGTCTACGTCATTGCAACCTTAGGAATACAGTCCGACCGCATATGTCCTCGCTAAATGCTCGCTCCAACCAAAAGTCTCTGGTGCTCGGTCTAATGGCTGTGGGGCTCTGGAGTACCATGGCGACCGCCTTCAAGTGGGCGCTGGCCTACAACTCGCCCATGCAATTAATAACGGCCGCGGCGACTGTCTCGTGGGTATTCTTCGCGGTGAGCCTGGCGATAAGCGGCACGCTGAGTCGCATCATCGAGGTGCCGCGGGCGCTGCTTTGGCGATGCCTGATTTTGGGTTTACTCAATCCGGCGTTGTATTACTGGATTTTATTTCAGGCCTACGACTTACTGCCCGCGCAAGACGCCATGGCGATCAACTATACGTGGGGCCTGACACTGCCCTTGATCGCAGCCTTATTTTCAAAAATAGTGCCGACGAAAGCTGAGGTAGCACTCGCGCTTCTCAGTTATCTGGGCATATTGGTTATCGTCACCGATGGCGATCTGCGTGCATTCGAGTTTAACGCGCCTGTCGGCGTACTTCTTGCGCTCGCATCGACCGTCATCTGGGGACTGTCTTCGGTATTAAACTCGCGATTTGTGGACAATCATCAGCTCGATCCACAGGTGGCGCTTTTCCTCAACTTCACAGCAGCCACGCCGGTTCTCTGGCTTATTACGGTGCTGACCGATGGCGTCATTGCAATGACGTGGTCGTCGATTCTCAGTGGGCTCTACGTCGGACTGTTTGAGATGGGCATCGCATTTATCCTTTGGATGAGCGCCCTGAAACTGACAGACAATCCTATTCGAGTCAGCAGTCTCATCTTCTTAGCACCGCCGATATCCCTCGTGTTAATCACCACTGTACTTGGCGAGCCCATCTCTCAAAGCACCCTTCTGGGGCTCGTGGTCATTCTGCTTGGCCTCGCAGGCCAACAGTTTGTCAGCCAGTCTAGGTGAGCGCGAGCTCACGCAACCGTTCTGAAAGGTAACTGTTTGCGGTATACCGCGGCGACAACACCACCTCTGGGCGAGGATGTAAAAAAAGTGGCAACGACATACGACCTTTTTGAGCCTGACCCTTGCTCGGCGTTGCCACGCGATGAGTGGTCGAACGCAAAAATCCACCGGTGGCTTCTTGTAACATATCGCCCATGTTAACCACAACCTGTGACGTGCGATT
>JAQXEB010000203.1 GCA_029251065.1 Luminiphilus sp. | reverse complement strand
GATTGCTCGCTGCAACGGCGTCACCAAAAAATTATCGAAGAGGCGCCGGCGCCCGGTATTCCCCAAGCATTGCGAGAGGAAGTGGGTAACGCCTGTGTACAGGCTTGTATCGATATGGGCTACACCGGCGCAGGCACGTTCGAATTTCTCTATGAGGATGGGCAGTTTTTCTTTATCGAAATGAATACGCGTATTCAGGTGGAACATCCGGTCACGGAGATGATTACCGGGATTGATATCGTCAAGCAGCAACTCCTTATTGCCGGCGGCCAGCCATTATCGATCACGCAAAACGATGTGAGCTTTAACGGGCATTCGGTGGAGTGTCGAATCAACGCGGAGGACCCACGCACGTTTATGCCGTCTCCGGGCGTCATAAAGACATTCCACGCGCCCGGCGGTCACGGGGTTCGCGTCGATTCTCACATTTACAGTGGTTACGCGGTCCCGCCGCACTATGACAGCTTGATTGGTAAGCTCATCACGCACGGTGACACCCGTGAAATTGCGCTCAAGAAGATGCGACAGGCGCTCGATGAGTTCGTGGTTGAGGGTATTAGAACGAACTCTGCGTTACACCGTGAATTAGTTGTAGATCCATCATTTGTCGCGGGTGGAGTTAGTATTCACTATCTCGAGAGTAAGCTGGAACACGAGCATTGAGTTCAACTGACTGGCAAGAGTGGGCGTTAGAAACGCACTCGCCGCTGGTTGAATCACTCGAGGAATGGCTCTTTGATCACGGCGCGTTAGCAGTGTCGCTTGAGGATAATGCAAACGAGCCGTTACTTGAGCCAGGGCCGGGCGAAACACCACTTTGGCAAAATGTGGTGCTGAAAGCCTTGTTCGCAGGCGACGCTGACCTTTCGTCGATCAAAGCGGTCCTGCCTCGCACCTTATTAGCAGAAAACTCCAAGAGCGAGATCTCGCGGCTTGAGGACCGAGAGTGGACGCGAGTGTGGATGGATGATTTTGCACCCATTCAAATGGGACGTCGCTTGTGGATTTGCCCCAGTTGGACTGAGCCGCCTGATGAAGCGCTGGTTAATGTCATGCTGGACCCCGGGCTTGCCTTCGGTACCGGCACGCATGCCACCACGGCGATGTGCCTTGGCGCGTTAGACGCGGCACTGAGTGGGGGGGAGTCGGTGGTCGACTTTGGCTGCGGCTCGGGGATTTTGGCGATTGCGGCGCTGAAGTTGGGCGCATCCAACGCCTTGGGTATTGATAATGACCCGCAGGCATTGGTTGCAAGTCGAGACAATGCGGCGCGAAATCAGATTAGTGCGGATCAATTTGACGCAGTAATGCCTGAGGACGGCATGCTCTCGGCGTGGTCTAACATCGCTGACGTAGTGGTCGCTAATATCTTGGCCGGCCCGCTACTTTCGCTGGCGCACGAGCTCACGCACCTGATGGCCCCGGGAGGGCGACTACTGTTGACAGGCGTGTTGGAGGAGCAGGCTGCCCAGTTGATCGAGCACTACGCGCATGTGGGCTTGGAAGTGATTGACCGGCGTGACGGTTGGGTCCTACTTTCTGGTGTAAAGCCGGCCTAACCCTGTGCCAACAATTCTCTGAGGTCGATCAGCGCGGCATTCGCGCGCGAAAGATAACTCGCCATAACCAGCGAGTGATTAGCCCAAATCCCGAAGCCTGACCCGTTAAGAATGACGGGACTCCACACCGTTTGTTGGGTCGTTTCGAGTTCTCGGATAATCTGACGCAGGCTGACCGCCGCATTTTTTTGCGCGAGAACCTCTGCGAAGTCGACTTCAGCCGCTTTCAAGTAGTGGATCAGGGCAAAGGCTGCGCCGCGTGATTCGAAGTAGACATTATCCACTTCGTGCCACGGGGTTTTTACAATAAATTCGCTCGTCTCAAGGGTTGATTGTGTCGCAGCTGTATCGCCGGCCAAGTCAGTATTAGCGCGCCGCTGCCCAACGCTTGCGGATAGTCTTTGAGACAAACTGCCGAGACGTTTTTCAACCATACCCAACCAGAAACTCAGATTATCGGCACGCGCATAAAACTGAGCGCCATCCTCGCCCTGTTTTGGAAGTCGGTTGAGGTAGGCCTCCAAGTACCGGCGTGCGTCGCGATATTGTGACTCAGTAGACGGGAGGACCCAGCTCGAGTTTTGGAAGTTGATTCGTGGCTCTGCCAAAGTGAGATCGACATCTTCTTGCGACTGGGACTGTGAGCGACTCAGTACTTCGCGGAGGGCCCTTGCCAAGTCGCGAGACTGAATTAAAGCGCCGTATTCCCAGCTGGGCATATTGTCTAAATACGCTCCCGGCGGCACAACGTCATTGCTGATGTATCCCCCCTTTTTTTCAAGTAAGAGACGGGTCACCTCTAAAAGAGCCGACGTGGTGGCCGTGCCTGTGACGGGTGATTGAGAAGGTTGGAGGTAGGCCGCTCGATTTTCAACCACATCGAAGGCCGCGGGAGGCCAGCTCCAGTAAACGCCAAGGCCGATCACGACGAGCGCGTAAGCCGCGAAGACCCCTATGACCGTTCGTTGCCCACCCTTGCTGCGCAATACACGCAGTGAGTCACCGGCTGGAAGAAATCCGCGAATTCTCGTTAACGCCTGCGAAAAACGAGCTCTGAGTGTCATTTAATACCGGTTCCTTTTGCGACCGCGGCCGCTTTAATGGTGCTTCATCGATGCGCGATGTTTGGTGACAGAGAATTCATTGCACACCGGGTTATTGTTCTCCAGCGTGAAGCAGATGTCGATGCTTTGTGCGTCGGTGAGAGGCTCACTGAGCTTCATCAGCATGATATGTGTGCCGCCCGGCGCAAGATCAGTGTGTTCGCCGGCGTTAAGCGTCAACTGTTGTACGGGCCGCATTGTCGCGCGATCCCTGTCGATCAGCGTTTCATGAACTGACGTGTATTCGGTCACGTTGCTTGTAACGCCGGTGATGACCAAGGTTTCGTTGCTTGTATTTTGCAGTGTGGCGTAGGCCGCGGTCATCAGTTGTCCTGGGGGTGTCGCACGTACCCACGCATTGGTCACCGACAGATCGGCTGCCCAAGTCTGGGGGCTGAACACCAAAACTGACACTAAAAGAAATAGGGCTGGCCTGTGCATGGTACGCCTCGTGTTTTACCTATTGTGTACAACTGAAAATATGGGGTGATCATCGCGCTTTTTCAATGGCGTTTAACACGATATCTCGGGTTAACAACTGGGGCAGAATAATCGGTTCGCTGCCTTTTCCTCGCGGATACATCACGTAAAGAGGGATACCGCTTCTACCGTGCGATTTCACAAAAGCTCCGATGTCAGAATCGTAGTCTGTCCAATCGGCAATCATGTAAGGAATGTCAGCACTGACAAATGCCTGCTCTACTTCGGTGGTGAACAGTACAGCGGCCTCGTTCGCAAGACACGTGATGCACCAGTCTGCAGTCACATCCACGAAAATCGGGTCACCACGGTTCAGGTGGTCGTCCAGAGCCGCTGCGGACCAGGCAATTTGTCCGTCAGCCAGCGCGCGCGATGAGCTGGCTTGGTCCGACGTGTTTGTTGCAGGGATGGCCAATGCGATTGCGCCAAGGAGCAGCAAAACGGCGGCGACTTTCCTAATAAGGCTCTGACCGAAGAGGTAGGCCGCAAGAGCGACCAATACCAGTCCCGCGAGTGCCATTGCCATGGTGTTAACACCGCTTTGATTGCCAGCCACCCAAAGAAGCCAAACGGCGGTGAGGTAGAGCGGAAACGCCAGTATATTTTTTGCTGTGTCCATCCAGGCGCCGGGCTTGGGCAGCACTTTGACCATGGCGTTACTGTAGCTCAGTAGCACCATAGGGAAAGCCATGCCGGCGCCGAGGGCTGCGAAAACAAGCAATGTAATCGCGATCGGCTGCGTCAAGGCATAGCCCAGTGCGCTGCCCATGAATGGCGCTGTGCAGGGACTGGCAACAACCACGGCGAGCACACCTGTAAAAAAACTACCCGCGTCCCCCTCACGCTCGGTCAGCGACTGGCCCATATTCATCATCGATGTGCCGAAGTGAATAAGGCCGTTAAGACTCAGTCCCATCACGGTAAAGAGGTAGGCAAGCGCAATCACAAATCCCGTATTTTGTAACTGGAAGCCCCATCCTATGAGCTTTCCCGTTTGTTGTATGGCGACTAAAACGCTCGCAATCGCAACGAAACTTATGACCACTCCGGCGGCGTACACGAGGCTTGCTCGGCGATGCGTTTGTGCACTTCCGCGTGTAAAGCTCAGCGCTTTGAGGGACAGAATTGGGAACACGCAGGGCATAATATTGAGGATGATCCCGCCTAAAAAAGCAAAGACGATGGCGGCGATGAGGCTCGTTTCAGTCTCGTTCGAGTTTGTGTCTGGAGCTGAGCTACTGGTAAGCGGTTCAAGGGTGCCGGGACGAATGTCTCCCGAGTCTACGTGCCAGAGAAACGATTTGGTTTCCGGTGGGTAGCAAAGGCCGGCATCAGCACACCCCTGGTAGGTGATCTTGAGCTCAATCAGTTCGGCGCGTTCAGCGAGACTGAGGGTGGCATCGAGTGCACCGTAGTACACCTCGACATCACCAAAAAACTCATCCGTCTTTGCAAGTCCTGGTTCAATCCCCAGTTGCGTATCGATCGGTCCTTGTATGGAGCGCGCACGTGCCTTGAACGCGTGACGATACAAGTAGTACTCGGGCGCAATGACCCACTGCAGAAGCACCTGCTGATCACCATCAGCAACCATGTCAAGACGGTAGGCGTCATCGACCGGAAGGAATTGTGTCTGCTGTTGCGTGTAGGCGGACAGTGCGTTTTGCCCCAGTGCCGCCAGGGGTAACCACGCAAGCGTGACAAGAAGCAGTCGACTAACAATTGTTGATCTTGAGCGTTTCATCCACTTTCCTTATCTGTGATAGCGGAGTCTCGTACCATAGTCGAGTGAGAGCCGTATCTCGTCCGGATTGAGCGCGTCGGGAAAGTAGACGCCCGAGACTTTCGCGTCGAGGAGGCTTGCTCCCTCAAGATTAGTCTCTCTGAAATCAATACCCGACAAATCGCAATTACGAAAATACGCGTTTGAGAAATCCAGTCCTCTGGCGTTCATTTTTCGCAGATCACGACCTCGGTAGTCGCCGCCCGACAACTGTGAATTGTCCATTTTATCGCGCTGCTTGTTAAAACTGTCGACATCTTCATGACGCAGTAGTTGGTAAAGAGGATCAGTTTTAACCTCGGGCTTTAGTTCACGCTTATTCATACCTTGCTCCTAGTGTTCAAGCGCTGAGCTTAAAAGTGGGCGTCTCTGAGTTTATGGCTGGCCTCAAGGCTCAATCGCGGGCCGGCTTGGCACACCACAGCGCCGGCCGCTTTAGACGCAAACTCGCAAGCCTCAAGCATATCGGTTCCTGTCCATAAGGCATAAAAGAAAGCGCCCGCAAACATGTCACCTGCGCCGTTGGTGTTGACGGCATTTACTTTTTGAGAAGGTACATGGTGCTGCTGGGTCCCGTCATACAAAACGGCGCCGTCGGCGCCGCGGGTAACGACAAAGCGTTCACTGATGGTTTTCAGTTTTTCGACAGCGGTTTGTAAATTGTCCGTTTCAGCCCATTCGAGCGCTTCAATTTCATTGCAGAAAATAAAGTCGACGCCGTC
>JAQXEB010000202.1 GCA_029251065.1 Luminiphilus sp. | reverse complement strand
GGTGTCGCAGCGAATCGGGGTGCCGGGTGTTCGACGCGCTTCTGCTAATTTCGCCTGTACTGTCTCCTTGGAGCTTGGATCGACCAAGTCCGGCAAGTGATGCCCAACGATGTCCTCAGGCTGCAACGTGCTTGATGGTCCACTGACCTGTGCATCCACGACGATGCCCGATTCGTTTACCACGAGCTGGATGCTGGCAAGGTGTTGAAGCAGCGCTTCGGAGGAGAGTTCTGACATCATATTCATTGCGGACGTGGCTCTACAACGGGCTCGTGTGGTCTTTGTGAGGATCGCGGAATGGTACACACGCGAATTGTGGATGTCATCATGCTGCTTACACTTCACCGTCAATCCTTCTAATACGTCCAATTTGTAGTTCAGGATCACTGTAATATTTTGTTGACACCTAAATAGCCGGCTACTACTCTGGAAATCAATAAGATGTCGCTAAATCTGCGTGTTTTACGCGGAACGGGGTATGTGGCGTGAATGATAAAAATAAAGAAGTGAGAGGCGCTGGTTTGTACACGCCCGAACAGAAATTGCGCCGTGATGAAACGGTGTGGACCTTAGTCCAAGGCGTGTTAGCACCCTTGCAGTTCCTGGTGTTTGCGGTGAGCACTGTGCTTGTCGTTAACTTCTTGCTTAATGGAACAGGACTTTTTGCGGCCAGCGCATCCGTGGTTGTTAAGACGGGTATCCTCTATACCATCATGGTGACGGGTGCGATTTGGGAGAAAGTCGTGTTTGGGCGCTATCTTTTTGCGTCCTCGTTCTTTTGGGAAGACGTGGTGAGCATGGGGGTTATCGCACTCCACACGCTTTACCTTGTGATGTGGTTCTCAGGTGCAGGGTCAGCTCAAGATCAAATGTGGGTGGCCTTAGCGGCTTACGCCGCTTATGTCGTCAACGCGATACAGTTTTTGCTTAAGTTCCAGCAAGCCAAGGCGGGCGGACGAGAGGGTCTCACAACGCTGATGCCCGATGAGTTTTCAGCGGGGGTCAACTCATGAGCGCTGTTATTGCGAGTTCGGGCGAGTCGCATCATGCAGGCCCGCAGGTGCAAGAGCGCGGTCAACGTGCCGTGTTCTGTGGGTTAACGTCCATTATCTGGCTTCATCGACGAATACAAGACGCTTTCTTTTTGGTGGTTGGGTCTCGCACCTGCGCTCATCTTATTCAATCTGCTGCGGGGGTGATGATCTTCGCAGAGCCGCGTTTTGCGACAGCCATTTTGGGTGAGCGCGATCTAGCGGGTATGGCGGACTGCCATGAGGAGTTGGATCGGGTCGTGAGCGAACTTATTGCCCGTCGTTCAGGCATAAATCGTCTGTTTCTCGTGGGATCCTGTCCTTCAGAGGTGATTAAGCTTGATTTGGAGACAGCCGCTGCGAAGCTGCAAGCGAAACACGAAAATAAAGTCCGAATCTCGTCGTTTAGTGGCAGCGGAATTGAGACCACGTTTACCCAAGGCGAGGATCAGTGTTTAAAAAGCACGGTTGCCGAGCTGCCTACATTAGAGGCGGGCAAGGAGAACTTGATTGTCCTTGGTACTGTCTCGGACATCGTCGAAGATCAGTTCCGTCGTTTGTTCGATGAGCTTGGAATTACAGACGTTCACTTCTATCCGGGTCGTAAGGCTGGTGATATGCCACCGATCGGTCCAGGAACACGCCTTATAGCGGCTCAGCCGTTCGTCGGTGAGACTGCACGAGCGCTAATTGCCCGCGGTGCCGTCTTGATCGAGGCGCCTTTCCCGCTCGGCGCGGAGGGCAGTAAGTCGTGGTTTGAGGCCATTGCTGAAGCCTACAGTCGCCCTGATGACCTCGTTCAGCACGTGTTGGAGCTCCCGTATCAGCGCGCAAAACGCGCCGTGTCCTCACACCGATCAAAGCTTGAAGGTAAGCGGATTCACTTCTTACCTGATTCACAGCTTGAAATTCCAATGGCGCGCTTCTTGTCTGAGGAGTGTGGATTGGCCATCAATGAAATTGGCACCCCGTTTCACGATCAGCTCGTGATGCGAGGCGAGTTGTCACGTCTTGCGCCTGAGGTTCCGATTGTGGAAGGGCAGGACTTGGATCCCGCTTTAGAGAGAGTGCGGGAGTCTCGACCGGACCTTACGGTCTGTGGCATGGGCATCGCGAACGCGCTTGAGTCTGAAGGCTTGCGAACCAAGTGGTCAATTGAGCTCGTGTTTTCACCCGTTCAGGGGTTTGACCAGGCCGGTGATCTCGCGAGTTTATTTGCCAAGCCGCTGGTTCGGGAAAGCATACTGGAGGTTGGCTCATGGAGTTAACGCTGTGGACTTATGAAGGACCGCCTCATGTCGGTGCTATTAGAGTCGCTGCGTCAATGCGAGACGTTCACCTCATGCTCCACTCGCCGCAAGGTGACACCTACGCTGATCTGTTATTCACCATGATCGAGCGCGATGGCCGAAGACCGCCCGTGACTTACACCACGTTTCAAGCGCGAGATCTGGGGTCATCGACAGCTGAAATAGTGATTAACTCACTCCGGGAGGCTGCAGAGCGTTATAAACCTCAGGTCTTAATGGTGGCGGATTCGTGCACAGCAGAGCTTATTCAAGACCAGCCCGGCGCCTTAGCGCTGGGGGCTGATCTGCCGGTGCCCGTCATTTCTTTGGAAATGGCTGCCTACACACGAAAGGAAAATTGGGGTGCTGCAGAGACCTTCTATCAGTTGGTTCGGGGGCTTTTGTCGCGCAACGCACCGGCGCCAGGAACACAAAGGCCCAGTCGCGATCCCGCTGTACGACCCAGTGTCAATTTATTAGGTCCCACTAAATTAGGGTTTCGCTGCCGTGATGACGTGGTCGAAGTTGAGCGACTGCTTAATTCAATGGGAGTGGACGTCAATGTTGTTGCACCTCTTGGCGCCTCTCCACACGACTTATTATTAATACCCAATGCCGATGCCAACGTAAATTTGTGCCCGGAAGTTTCAGATTTGACCTGCAGTTGGCTTGCGCGGACCTTCGGAATGCCGACGATTAAGACCATTCCAATGGGATGGGGTGCGACCCGCGATTTTATTGCTGAGGTTGCCGCTACGCTGGAAATTGAGGTCAATATGGATCAGGTCGGTGCCTCTCGACTCCCCTGGTACTCACGGTCCATCGATTCAACATACCTCACAGGGAAACGCGTCTTCGTCTTTGCCGATGGCAGTCATGCCGTTGCTGCGGCGCGTGTTGCGCGGGATGAAATGGGGTTCGAGGTCGTCGGCATTGGCACCTACAGCAGAGAAAGGGCGCGCGATGTTCGCGCCGCGGCAAAAGAATACGGATTAGAGGCGCTGATTACGGACAACTATCTAGAGGTGGAAGCGAGGGTTCAAGAGCTGCAACCCGAGATGGTCCTCGGTACTCAGATGGAGCGGCATATCGCAAAACGTTTGGGTATTCCATGCGCGGTTATTTCAACACCAGCACACGTGCAAGATTATCCCGCACGATATTCGCCTCAAATGGGTTTTGAGGGAGCCAATGTTTTATTCGATACCTGGGTTCATCCGCTCATTATGGGTCTGGAAGAGCACTTGCTGCACATGTTCAGGGACGATTTTGAATTTAACGATAGTGTTGGCCCGTCGCACTTAGGAAGTGAGGGAGAGGGAGCGCGCGCGGCGAAGGCCGGAAACGCGCAGGACGCCGAGACTGACGGGACGATTGTTTGGGCCTTTGAAGCAGAAAAAGAACTGAAGAAAATTCCATTTTTTGTTCGGGGAAAGGCCCGACGAAATACCGAAAAATTTGCAGAAGAACAAGGTCTTTTGACCATTGAAGTAGATACGCTCTATGACGCAAAAGCACATTTCAGCAACTGACGACTCGACGCCAATAAACGTCGTACTCGTTACGCTTGATAACCATGTAAATGGTGCTATTGCGCGCGCTGAGAAGCGCCTCATACACGATCTTCCAGGTATTCATTTTTCCAGCTTTGCAGCCACAGAATGGGACGGTGATCCCCAGTCTCTGGCCGATTGCCACAGCGCTATTGCGCAGGGTGATATCGTGATCGTAACGATGCTATTCATGGAAGCCCACATCAAGGCTGTCTCTGAAGCGCTGGCCGCACGTAGAGACCATTGTGACGCGATGATCTGCTGCATGTCTGGACCTGACATCATGCAGTTGACGCGCATGGGACGTTTCACGATGGACGGTGAGCCGTCTGGTCCGATTGCATTACTGAAGCGACTCAGGGGTGCCCCAAAAGATGGAAAGCCTGGGGCCTCCGGTGAGCGTCAACTCGCCATGCTCAGACGACTACCCAGAATTTTGCGATTTATTCCCGGTACGGCGCAAGACGTCCGCGCCTATTTCCTAACACTTCAATATTGGCTGGCCGGCTCAGAGGACAACTTAGCCCGAATGGTTAATTTTCTCGTGCATCGCTACGCCGCGGGCCCGAGGGAGGTCCTACGCAAGGTTGCGCGAGAGGAGCCGCCGATCGAATACCCTGATGTTGGTATTTATCAGCTTGAGGGTCGTCAGCGTATTGTTGATTCGGTGGAGGCTATTACAACTCAGGCTGGAGAGACATCAGGAACCGTCGGACTGCTGCTCATGAGGTCCTACGCTCTGGCCGGCAACACGCGACACTATGATGCCGTTATTCGCACGTTCGAGGCGCGAGGACTGCGCGTCATACCCGCATTTGCCGCAGGGCTTGATGCAAGACCCGCGATAAAGCGTTTCTTTATGGACGGTAAAACGCCAATTGTCGATGCGGTGGTCTCTCTCACGGGTTTTTCACTGGTCGGGGGTCCTGCTTATAACGATACCGATGCGGCGCAGGAAATTCTTTCTGAGCTCAATGTGCCGTATCTGGCAGTGCAAGCGCTCGAATTTCAAAGCATCAACCAGTGGCGTGAATCGCCAATGGGCCTGATGCCTGTAGAAGCGACGATCATGGTTGCTATTCCCGAGCTGGACGGTGCAATTGGCCCCATGGTGTTCAGCGGCAGGGATCAAGAGGATCCGAAACGTTCATTTGATATGAGTCCCGAGAGCGAGCGTATCGATCGCCTTGCAGACCGGGTGCGGAAGTTAGTGACATTGCGACGCAGGTCTCGATCGGAACGCAAAATTGGCATTACCTTGTTTAACTTCCCGCCCAATAGTGGCGCTACGGGTACCGCTGCGCATTTGAGCGTATTCGAGTCGCTACTCAATACGCTGAACGCACTCGCCAAGTCGGGTTATCAGGTGGACGTACCCGAAAATGTTGATGCCCTGAGGGACGCGTTGCTGAAAGGAAATTCTCAGCAGTACGGGGCAGAGGCCAACGTCTTTGGAACCATTAGCGTTGATGATCACGTTGCGCGAGAACCTTACCTTGAGGAAATCGAAGCGCAGTGGGGACCGGCGCCCGGAAAACACTGGACTGATGGTCGTCAGCTCTTCGTCTTGGGTCAAACCTTTGGCAACGTCTTTGTCGGTATCCAGCCTGCCATGGGCTATGAGGGTGACCCGATGCGGCTCTTGTTTGAGGGTGGACTCGCACCGACGCACAGTTTCTCAGCCTATTACCGATGGCTTAGAGAAGACTATGAAGCTGATGCTGTGCTGCACTTTGGTACACATGGGGCGCTTGAATTTATGCCGGGTAAGCAGGTGGGCTTATCCAATAAGTGCTGGCCCGATCGACTCATTGCCGATTTGCCTAACTTTTATTTATATGCGGCTAACAACCCTTCCGAGGGGCTCATTGCAAAGCGACGATCGGCAGCGACGCTGATCAGTTATTTGACGCCGCCGGTGACGAAGGCTGACTTACACAAGGAATTTGCAGAGCTACGCTCGATGATTGACCGGTGGCGAACACGAGATCCAGCGACCCATGACGAGCAGCTCAGGCTACTGATCGATGCGATTGCAGGTCATGCCGAGCGGTGTGAGTTGAGCCATGGGGGAGCGCCAGACGCACTCTCAGAGGCTGAGCGTTGGGTTGGAGCTTTGCGCACACAGCTTGATGAAATTGAAACATCGCTGATTCCCTTTGGTATGCATGTTGTCGGGACGCCAATGCTTTCCTCTGAGCGCGCGGAGACGATCGCTGCGATTGCCGAAGCGGGTGGTGCGCTTGGTATTGATGAAACACGCTTAGACGCGGTGCTTGAGGCTGGTGATACTGCCGCACTCAAGGGGCTTCTTGCGGAACTTGACGTGCCTAGCGACGAGATCGAGGCACTGACGCAGCGTTTACTAGAAACCTTCGAGAATTTGGCTCAAGAGCACGAGCTCCCCGCGTTGATTAGTGCCCTAGACGGTCACTTTATTTCGCCGGTGTCGGGGGGGGACCTTATTCGAAATCCAGAGAGCCTGCCAACTGGGCGTAACATACACGGCTTCGACCCGTTCAGGCTTCCCAGCGCATTCGCTGTTATCGAAGGACAACGTCAAGCAAGCCAGCTGACAGATCGGCATTTTGCGGACACAGGCTCACTGCCGACCTCGGTCGCATTGGTCTTATGGGGCACCGATAATCTTAAAAGTGAAGGCGTTGCGATTGGTCAGGCCCTGGCACTCATCGGTGCCAAGCCGCGATTTGACAGTTATGGTCGTCTTTCAGGTGCTGAGCTCATATCGCTTGAAGAATTAGGGCGAGCACGGGTCGACGTGATCGTGACCTTGTCGGGTATTTTTCGCGATCTGCTGCCGCTGCAAACACAACTGCTGGCCGAGGCCGCCTATTTGGCAGCGGCTGCTGACGAGCCTCTTGAGCTCAATCCGATTCGTCGCAATGTTTTGGAGTATCAGCGTACGCACGGCTGCGATCTGGATACGGCGTCATTGCGAGTATTCAGTAACTCAGAGGGTGCCTATGGGTCCAACGTCAACATGTTGGTGGATTCAGGGCGCTGGGAAAACGAATCTGAGTTTGCCGACAACTACACCAACAGAAAGGGCTTTGCTTACGGGCGAAACGGCCAAGTCTCTCAGCAAACTGAGTTACTCAATGACGTCTTGGGTCATGTCGATCTCGCTTATCAAAACTTGGATTCAGTCGAGTTAGGCATCACCACTGTCGATCACTACTTCGATACATTGGGTGGCATCAGCAGTGCGGTTCAGCGCGCTAAAGGTGATTCAGTGCCGGTTTATATTGCTGATCATACAGGCAGCGGTGACGGAAAAGTTCGCACTTTAGATGAGCAAGTGGCACTCGAGACACGAACGCGTCTGCTCAATCCGAAGTGGTATGAATCAATGCTCGATCACGGGTACGAAGGCGTGCGTCAAATAGAGGCGCACTTAACCAATACCATGGGTTGGTCAGCCACAGCGGGTGGTGTGGCTCCATGGGTTTACAAGCAAGTGTCAGAAACATTCATTCTTGATGAAGATATGCGACGCAGGTTGGCTGAGCTCAATCCTGTTGCTGCATCTCGTGTCGCAAACCGACTCATTGAGGCACAAGAAAGAGACTATTGGGGAGCTGACGAGGAACAACTCGAGGCGCTTAGGCGCGCGGGTGAAGACCTTGAAGATCTTCTTGAGGGTATCACGGGGGAAGTTGCAGCATGAATTCACCAAATCAATTTATTCCAGTAAAAGACGTGGGTCGCGGTGATGGCGAGGGTAGTGTCCAAGTCCATCTCGATGAGCAGATCGATGCTGCAAAAGCAAAAGTTTTTGCGGTTTACGGTAAGGGTGGGATTGGAAAGAGCACGACGTCTTCGAATCTTTCCGTCGCCTTTTCAAAGTTGGGTAAGCGGGTCATCCAGATAGGGTGTGACCCCAAGCACGACTCGACGTTCACCCTGACCAAGTCACTGATACCGACGGTTATCGACGTGCTTGAATCCGTGGAGTTCCATGCAGAAGAACTGCAAACGGAGGATTACGTTCAAATCGGCTACAACGGTGTCATGTGTGTGGAGGCGGGTGGTCCACCCGCAGGCACAGGCTGTGGTGGTTATGTGGTGGGTCAGACGGTCAAACTTTTGAAGCAACATCACTTACTTGATGATGCCGACGTGGTGATTTTTGACGTGCTGGGCGATGTGGTCTGCGGCGGATTCGCGTCGCCACTTCAGCACGCTGAGCGCGCATTAGTGGTCACAGCCAACGATTTTGACTCGATTTTTGCGATGAACCGGATCGCAGCCGCGATAGAAGCAAAATCCAAAAATTATGGTGTCCGTTTAGGAGGCGTTATTGCAAATCGCAGTGCGGAGACCGACGAGATTGACCGCTTTAACGCAGAGGTGGGCCTGGGGCGCGTAGCACACTTTAAAGACCTCGATGTGATTCGTCGCAGTCGACTGAAGAAGTCTACGTTATTTGAACTGCCGGAGACGCCCGAATTAAAGGCCGTGCAAGACGAGTATCTGCAGTTGGCTGAGGGCTTGTACTACGGTTCAAAGTCCTACGATGTGAAGCCGATGAAAGATCGCGATCTATTCGACTTTTTGGGATTTGATTGATGCCATTGGCCAACTACCAACAGCGACGTGCGCAAATCGAACACTACTTCGATAGAACGGCTGCGGACGTCTGGGCACGACTGACCTCGGATGAGCCGGTGAGCGGTATTCGAGAGACTGTTCGTGCTGGCCGCGAGTCAATGCGGAGCACCTTGTTGAGTTGGCTTCCAGACGACCTGAGCGGTAAAAAAGTACTCGATGCCGGCTGCGGTACCGGTGTGATTTCCATCGAGCTGGCAAAACGTGGCGCACAAGTTGTCGCGGTTGATTTGTCTGAATCGCTGATCAGTCTGGCGAATCAGCGTTACTCAGATCTCGATGAGTATGGCCGTATACAGTTTGTTGTGGGCGACATGCGTCAGTTGGAGGGCGAGCAATTTGATCATGTGCTCGCTATGGACTCGATTATTCATTACGCAGCGAAGGACGGTCTAAAAACATTAGAGACTCTGGCATCGACTGTTAACACCTCAATGGTTTTCACGTTCGCCCCAAAAACAATTCCGTTGGCGGCAATGCACGCGATTGGCAAATTGTTTCCTAGAAGTGATCGAGCGCCTGCCATTGAACCCATTGCTCCGAACAGCTTGCTTAGGTCGATCACGACTTCAGAGGCGCTGTCACATTGGCAGGTCTCTCGTGAACGGCGCGTTTCAACAGGGTTTTACACGTCACAAGCAATGGAGTTGGTGAGAGCATGCTAATCACTCGTGACCAGCTGAACGCCTTCACCGCGCAGATCAACCCACGGTATCTACCGTGGTTCAACGTGGTGCAAGGCGAATTGACGCTGTCGAGATTGGCTCGCTTGTCACTGTTTCAAGTCTCGGTCGGGATCTGCTTTGTACTGCTCAACGGTACCCTGAATCGAATTATGGTCGTGGAGTTGGGGCGCGCCGCGTGGCTTGT
>JAQXEB010000201.1 GCA_029251065.1 Luminiphilus sp. | reverse complement strand
AGCGACCCGCATAGGCTGCGGAGCGATCTACTTTTGAGGGGTCCTTGCCGGAAAATGCGCCCCCACCGTGTCGTGCCATACCGCCGTAGGTGTCCACAATGATTTTTCGTCCGGTAAGGCCGCAATCGCCCATGGGGCCGCCAATAATGAATTGCCCGGTAGGGTTAATGTGGTACTGGGTCTGGGTGGTCAGCCACTCCGCAGGAAGGATGTATTCGATGATCTCTCGTTTGACGAAATCGCGCAGCGTTTCTTGGTCAATGTCAGGCGAGTGTTGTGTTGATAAAACAACGGCGTCCACTGATATCGGCAATCCAGATTCATCATACCGGAGCGAAATTTGGCTCTTTGCATCGGGGCGCAAAAAGTCGGCGTGACCCGATCGTCGGAGCTCGGCCTGTCGCTCGACCAGTCGATGCGAGTAATAAATAGGAGCGGGCATCAGCGCATCGGTTTCATTCGCCGCGTACCCGAACATTAACCCTTGATCACCGGCGCCCTGACTCGCCTCATCGGCCTCCAGGGTACCCATGGCGATGTCTGGCGATTGAAGGCCGATCGCATTGACGATTGCACAGGTATTGCCGTCAAAACACACATCGGAATTGTCGTAGCCGATGTCGCAAATGACCTTACGAACAGTGCGCTCAATATCGCCGGTCGTCACTACTGCAGAGGAGGTGACCTCTCCGGCTAAGATGGCCATGCCCGTTTTGACCAGCGTCTCCACGGCAACACGCGCATTCGCGTCTTTTGAGAGATAAAGATCTAGTACAGCGTCTGAGATTTGATCAGCGAGTTTGTCTGGATGTCCCTCGGAGACGGATTCGGACGTAAAAAGCGTGTATGAACTCATTGAAAGCTCCCAACATTGCAACCGGACGAACTATATAAAGATATCTTTATATGTCAATATCAGAAACAAGGCTTCTCTTAACGAATGCGGACAACACCGTCAGACGTGCTGATCAGCAGTACATCGGCCCCGCGATTGGCAAAAATGCCATTGCAGACCACACCCGTGATGTCGTTGATGTGACTCTCTAGCATCGATGGGTTGTCGATGCGCAATCCGTGAACATCCAGAATAATGTTTCCGTTATCCGTGATCACCCCTTCTCGCCAAATTGTGTCGCCTCCCAACTGGTTTAAGGCATCGCTTACTAGGGTCCGGGCCATTGGGATAACTTCAACCGGCAGGGGAAACGTGCCCAGTGTTTCGACCATTTTGCTTCCGTCAGCAATGCAAATAAATTCTCTGGCTTTGGCGGCGGTAATTTTTTCTCGCGTGAGCGCGGCACCACCGCCCTTGATCAGGAAGCCCTCGGCGGTCGACTCATCCGCCCCATCGACATAGACATCGACATGGTCCACATCGTTTAAGTCTTTGACCTCAAAGCCCAGCTCTCGCAGCAGTGCGGTGGAGCGCTCAGAGCTGGAGACGGTGCTTAGAATGCGGTCTCGAAGATGTGGCAATTCGGCGATGAAGCACTCCGCGGTACTCCCGGTGCCAATGCCGAGGACCAAGTTATCACCATGGGCTGTGGCGACACGCGAGATGGCCTCTTTTGCGACGGCTTGCTTGAGTTCGTGAGCGTTCATGATGTATCCCTATCGGCGTTGCAGTGGATTATGCCTGTTTCAGTGGAAATACCTTTCCGGGGTTTAGAATTCCGTCCGGATCGAAAATCGACTTGATCGCGCGCATGGCTTCAATTTCTGACTCAGTCTTGGTGTAGCCAAGATAAGGTGCTTTGAGAGTCCCCACGCCGTGTTCAGCCGAGACGCTGCCGCCCAGCAATTGAATCGCTTCAAAAATTTCTTTAGATACCTCACCACAACGCGCCTTAAATACCGCAACGTCGAGCGCCTCAGGTTTCAGTATATTGAGATGCAGGTTGCCATCGCCGATGTGCCCGTACCACACCACTTCCCAGCTTGGGTAATGTTGATGAACAACAGCGTCTACCCGTGAAAGAAGTTCAGGAACATTGCTGACGGTGGCGGAGATATCATTTTTATAAGGCGTCCAGCGGGTCAGGGTTTCAGAAATGTCCTCTCGCAAGCGCCATAATGCGCGCGCTTGGGCAACGCTCTGGCTCATCACGGCGTCGATGACCCAGCCCGCTTCCATACACGCCTCAACCGCGTCAAAGAGTGCAGCTTCAATACTCTCGTTGTCATTTTCAAACTCGATGAGCGCATAAAAGGGGGTCTGTGTGTCAAAGGGTCTGGCAACGCCGGCATGCTCGACTACTTTGCTCACAGCGAGCTCAGAAAAAAATTCGTAAGCCAACAGCGACGCGGTTGACTGAATGCGTTCAAGGACCCGCATTATCGCGTCCATGTCGCTGAGCCCCAGCACCAGCACGGTTGCATTGTTTGGTGGTGCTGTCAGCTTCAAGGTTGCCTCGGTAATAAACCCCAAAATGCCTTCAGAGCCGATGAACAGATGCCGGAAGTCAAGGCCCGTATTATTTTTCGTCAAGCCTTTGTTAAGCGCCATGACTTCGCCTTTGCCCGTCACCACCGTGAGTCCTGCGACCCATTCTCGAGTCATGCCGTAGCGGATAACGTTGATTCCGCCGGCATTAGTGGCAATATTTCCGCCAATCTGACTAGACCCACTGGAGGCGAAGTCAACGGGATAAAAAAGGCCCACTTGGCTCGCTGCATTTTGGATGGACTGAGTAATTGCGCCAGCCCCTACTGTTACTGATCGGTCCGTTACGTTGACAGTACCGACGGCATTTAACTTGTCCATGGAGACCACGACTTCCCTGTTTGCGGCGACTGCGCCGCCACTCAGTCCTGTCCTGCCTCCCGATGGGACAAGTGCAAAACCGTGTTGACGCGCACAGTGGACCACGGCGACAACGTCTTCAGTTGAACGTGGGAACACAATAGCCAGCGGCGCGGGCGTTGCAAAACGAGTCCAGTCCTGACCATAAGTTTCAAGCGACAATGAATCGGTAGCAACTTGATCGGGAGTGAGCGCTTTGCCCAATTCGTGAATAACATCTATTGCTGGCTGAGCCATTCTGAACCCCGTATCTGCAACGTCCGTAATGTTATCATCCGCGCCCCGTGCTATGACACCAACCGAAGCCTGCTGATGAAACAACAATCGTTGCAAAAGTCGAAGATTAAGTTCCTTTTACTCGAGGGTATTCACGAGAGCGCGGTGGACGCGCTTGGACGAGCAGGCTACGACAACGTAGTGACCTATCCTAAATCACTATCGACTGAAGAATTGTGCAAAGAGATCAAAGACGCCCATTTTGTCGGTATACGCTCACGCACGCAGCTCAGCGCGGAAGTCCTTGAAGTCGCAGAGCGGTTGGTCGCGATTGGGTGCTTTTGCATTGGTACCAATCAGGTCGATTTAACGGCTGCGGCGCGAAAAGGTGTGCCCGTTTTTAATGCGCCATTTTCGAACACGCGCAGTGTGGCAGAACTGGTCATGGCTGAGGTCATTGTCTTGCTCAGGGGGATTCCGCAACGCAGTGCGGCAGCGCACCGAGGCGA
>JAQXEB010000200.1 GCA_029251065.1 Luminiphilus sp. | reverse complement strand
CCCGACGTACTTATTCCGCGGCCCGAAACTGAACACTTAGTCGAGTGGGCCATTGAGCGAGTCGAGGCGTTTGCAGCGCCTTCATTGCTTGATTTGGGGACCGGGAGTGGCGCAATCGCGTTGGCGTGCAAGGCGGCTAAACCAAAATTGCAGGTGACGGCGTGTGATGTCAGTGAGCCGGCACTTGCCGTTGCGGAAAAAAACGCCAGAAATCTCGATTTACCGATTGAATTGACCGTCTCGAATTGGTTCTCCGCCTTTGGCGAACGATCATGGTCAATCATTGTGGCGAATCCGCCTTATGTGGCGCATAAAGATGAGCATCTGTTGCAAGGCGATGTACGTTTTGAACCAACGATCGCATTAACTGATGGGAGCGATGGGCTCAGTGATATTCGACGTATTATCACTCAGGCACCACAGCACCTGACTAAAGGCGGCTGGCTTTTGATTGAGCACGGCTATGATCAGGCGAGTGATGTTTATAAGATTTTCCGGGCCCACGGGTTTACAGACGTGAGCCTGCGGCATGATTTGGCAGGAAGGCCAAGAGTGACCGGGGGGTGCTTGCGATGATCAGTGACGAGGTTCTAGAGCGTTATTCGCGGCAGATCTTATTGCCTGAGGTTGACCTTGCGGGACAGGATCGTCTGAGTCGTGCGCGTGTCGTTATCGTGGGCTGCGGTGGTTTGGGGTCGATGGTGGGGCTATTTTTGGCTGGGGCAGGCGTTGGTCACCTTCGGCTCGTTGATCATGACAGACTTGAGATGAGTAACCTTCACCGCCAGCTCGCCTTTCGAGAGCGAGACATTGGCGAGTATAAAGCCACAGCGCTACAGGCACAGCTCGCCGCACTCAACAGTGACCTGCAGATTGAATCCGTGACTCAACGTTTTGGTGAAAATAGGGCAAACGACAGATCAGTGCTTGCCGATATCGATCTTGTTATTGATGCCACCGATAATTTGGAGTCCCGTCACGCGATCGAGAGATACACGCGGGAACTCGACATACCTTGGATTATGGGCGCGGCCTCCCGTCTGCACGGTCAAGTGATTGCATTTAGTGGCTCGCGCAGTGAGGGCTGTTATCGCTGTATCGCGCCTGCTGATGACGACAGACCTGGATTTGATTGTCGGAACGAAGGTGTTTTGGCCTCTGTGGTCGGCGTCATTGCCGCCTGGCAGGCGCAGGACGCCCTCATCTACCTTGCGGGACAGCACCAACCGCTCTGGGGTCTTCTGAGAGTTTATGACGCGCTAGAGCAACACATTGAGCGACTCTACGTTGCCGCCCCCGGCGGTTGTGGCCACGACTAGTCGGCGTAAAGATCTCTCGGTATCGGCTGCTTGAGCAGTAAGACTAAGCGAACGGCGATCATGACTGATGCGACAGTGACGCCGACGATGATACCGACCCAGAACCCTGCCGCGCCGTCAAACACGTTATCCGCTTTCACAATGCCAAGGTAGTAACCCAGCGGTAAAGCAATGAGCCAGTAAGCAACCATGCTCGCGATGAATGGGAAACGCGTCTTTTTGTAGGCGCGCATCGAAAATGATCCCACGATCTGAACGGCATCGATAATCACAAACAGTGCGGCAAGACTCAGAAGTCGGGCAGCAAGCAATGTGATGTCAGGGGACTCAGAATAAATGCTGACGATCGTAAGCGGCAGTGTCAGAAGTACCGCCATGGTCGTGAGACTGATGATGCCTGAGCATAATATACCGGCCTTGAGCGCCATAAAAACGCCTTGCTGGTTTTGAGCGCCCAAGGCGTGGCCCATTCGAGTCGCCATTGCCGACCCGATGGCCAGCATCGGAATGTAGAACATATCCCACACGTTAAAGGCGATTTGGTGGGCGCCAATCGCGGTGTCTCCCAAAGACGAGACTAAGAGTGCGATACCAGCAAAAACCGAAGTCTCCAGAAACATGGTGGCACCCACCGGCGACCCCAGTACTAAAATCTCTTTTATCGCGTTGGCGTTTGGTGCAACGGGTGACCAGGGGGGCATGTATTGTTTCAGCGATTTCTTCTGGAGTACGTACACCGTGATCACGATTGCCGAGAGCCACATTGATATTGCGGTTGCGATTCCGCAGCCCTGCGCTCCCATGGCGGGAATATCACCAAAGCCAAAAATAAACATATAGTTGAGTGGAATATTGGTGATGAAGCCGACAACAGCAGCGACCGCAAATGGTGACGTGATGCCGACCCCTTGGCAGTGGTAGCGCAGCGCCATGAAGATACCCAAGGCAGGAAACCCGAATGCGACCATCTTGATGTACTCGCTGGATTTTTCCGCTGTTTGCCCGTCTATACCAAGCCAACCAAGCCCGAGGTGACTGAAATAGCACAGCGGGGCAACGATCAAGCTTAGGAAAACGGACACCCACAGCGCCTGTGGAAGGTGGTCGCGAATTCGGTGTATTCGTCCTGCGCCGAAGTCCTGCGCGATGATCGCAGAGCTGGCAAACATGACCCCCAGCACAACAAGGTAAAGCGGCAACCAAATGTTGAAGCCGATGGCAATTGCCGCGAGATCTTTGTCGCCGAAACGTGCCGCCATAATCGTATCGACAACACCTGTTCCCATTTGTGCGCTTTGGGCGACCAGCAATGGCCAACCAATACGCCAAAAATGTGTCAACTCTGATCTGAGCGAAGTGGATGTTTCGGACATGGAGCCCCCAAATTCAAGGGCGCACTGTACCATGTAACGCGAATAACTCAGGTGCGCTTTGGGCATTGTGCTATGCTCGGCGCCCTGCTAAGTAAGGACGTAAAAACCGTTGACTGATCAAGTTGTCCAAACCGCCGAAAATCAGGCGCCAAACTCCGAAGATGTGTCGTTCGATTCGCTCAATCTTGATGCGACGCTCATGCGCGGAATCAATGCTCTTGGCTTTGAACGGTGCTCGCCCATTCAGGCCAGAATTTTGCCCTACACACTAGAGGGGCACGATGCGATTGGCAAAGCACAAACTGGAACAGGTAAGACCGCGGCGTTTTTGATCACGCTGTTCAATGACATGTTGAACAACCCGGTTGAGGGAGAACGCTATTTAGCGGAACCCAGAGCAGTGATTTTAGCGCCCACTCGCGAGTTGGTGATGCAGATCGGTGAGGATGCGCGAGAACTTGGAAAGTTTACGGGGCTCAGTACGGTCACACTTATTGGCGGGGCTGACTACGCGAAGCAGTTGCAAAAGGTTAATCAGCGCGTCACAGATATTGTTGTTGCGACCCCTGGGCGACTGATCGATTTTCTTCAACGGCGCGATATGTTTTTAGATCGCGTGGAGTCGCTGGTTCTTGATGAGGCTGACCGTATGCTTGATATGGGGTTCATCCCTCAGGTGAAGCGTATTGTGAGATCCACACCGAAAAAAGAAGATCGTCAGACGTTATTGTTTTCTGCAACCTTTAGTCCCGACATTATGAATCTGGCGAGTCAGTGGACCTATGAGCCCATTACGGTGGAAATTGAGCCAGAGCGAATAGCGACCGAAAACGTGGATCAGCGAGTGTATGTCCTAGAGAGTCGTGATCGTTTAAACGTGCTCAAGAATATCTTGGCAACGCCTGAGGCGACGTCGGTCATCGTTTTCGCAAATCGTCGAGACCAGGTGCGGCGCGTTCATGAACGATTGCAAAAAAGTGGTCTTGAGTGTGGGATATTGTCGGGTGAGATCACACAGGCAAAGCGAACGAAGACGCTCGAGCAGTTTAAGTCTGGGCGACTACGTGTGTTGATCGCAACCGATGTGGCGGGTAGAGGCATACACGTGGACGGCGTGAGTCATGTGGTGAATTACGACTTGCCCGAAGATCCTGAGGACTACGTTCACAGGATTGGTCGTACGGGTAGAGCGGGTGAGAAGGGTGTGTCGATCAGCTTTGCGAGCGAAGATAACGCGTTTCTTCTGCCTGAAATTGAGGCGCTGCTCGGTCAGTCGTTAAAGTGCACGCAAGTTCCCGTCGATCTGGTGAACAGCTAGTTATTTGAGCGGTCGCAGCTCCTCACACCACAGCAACGTGGCGCCCGCTACGGCTGCTGGTATCAAAACGAGATTAAGCACGGGCATTCCCGAGACGAATGCCACAATCCCACCAAAGCCGATTGACGTGCTTCGGCGAGCGGCGCATGCCGCACGAACCTCACCAAACGAGAGTCTGTGATTGTCCATCGGATAGTCCACGAACTGCAGTGACATCATCCAGGCGCCGAGCAGCATCCAAAAAAGAGGCGCTGCCATATTGATCCCGGGAATGAGGCTGAGGACTAATACTGCGAGTGCCATAGGGACGTAATGTGCGATCTTTTGCAGTTCTCTGAGAAACCCTCGAGGCACCGCGAGCGCCAGTTGGACTGCCGAGCTGTCCGACGCCAGTGTCTCGCCGGTGACGTACTCCTCCACCTTCTCAGCCAGTAACCCGTGGAAAGGCGACGTTAAAAAAAGTACGATAAAAATGGACAGATAGCCCGAGAGCAATGTGCCGACGAGCCATATCAGCGGTGCGACGATCCATGTTAGGAAGCTCCACGTGCTGGTGAGTTCACCCGTAAAGTCGACATAAACACCCGACATGAGTTGGTACAAGGAGCCGGCAATAACACCGAATACAGCAACGTTTGCCACGAGGGGAATGATCACAAATCTGCGGAGTCCGGGGCGCGTAATGATCTTGAGGCCTTTAAAAAAGTAACCCATTCCAGTCATCAAGTCTGACATCACATTGTCCTGTCCAATTAAGATTTGAGTCGCGCGATTTT
This sequence comes from Luminiphilus sp., assembly GCA_029251065.1. Lineage (GTDB taxonomy): Bacteria > Pseudomonadota > Gammaproteobacteria > Pseudomonadales > Halieaceae > Luminiphilus. Next base: position 379 of record JAQXEB010000200.1, on the reverse strand, counting down.
CTTGTCTGTCCTGTGATTATACTACGAAGATCTTGGACGGGAGCCTGATGATGGCAGACGACGATCTGTTCGAAAGCGAAATGAGTGACGTCACACCACTAAACCGGGCTCCGCGCGAGCGACTGGTAAAAACTGACTCGGTTGACTCGTCACTTAGGCGGCAAGCGGCTATGCGCCAGGACACTCGGTCAGATAATGTGTTAACTGACGACGGCATTGCGCCGCTCGACGCCTGGTTCGTCCTGGAGTTTAAGCGACCGGGGATTCAAAACGGTGTGTATAGGAAACTGCGGCTGGGACACTACGAAATTGAGGCCAGACTTGACCTGCATCGATTCACGGTCGCCGAAGCCCGACTTGAGCTGTGGTCATTTTTTAA
>JAQXEB010000199.1 GCA_029251065.1 Luminiphilus sp. | reverse complement strand
GTCAACCACCTTGACCGTCGGATGGATCGGATCGTTTGTACCGACCCAGCGAAAGCAGAGTGTGCCTTCGCTGTGCCCGGCCGTGGTCAATACATTAGCTGCGTTAAGCGGGGAGGGTGAAATCAAAATAACGACTGACCCATCCTCGTTAACCGTGGCCGTTTCTTTATTGATCGAAATTCGGTGGTAGCGGTAGTCCAGTGACTCCATCCAGTAGTTATCAACTTGCAGGTTCCACGTTTGGCAATGAGGAATTGAGGCCAGTTTTACGACCATCACCTCGTCTGTATGCAGTCGGAAATGACCGTGATAGTAGATGATATTAGGATCACCACCGACGGCTTGGCAAAAAGCCTGATCCCAAAGAAGGAGTCTGTTGGGATTGTTGCGTATCTCTTTACTCCACTGGGAGAATAAACCGATGGTGTTGCGATAAAACGCCATGGCTTTGTCGAAGTTGGCTGTGATCTTTTCTGAGCTCAGCGGCTCTGGGGTGGCTGAGGGGTCGAGCCGCTGAATTTGCAGGTCAGCAGGGACCTCAATCGATCGGTCTAGAAAGGTTTGTCGGATCAGCAGAGACTCCGACTCGGTGTCCATTGGCAGCCAGTTTCCTGACTGCGTGCGGGCGCTCAAGATAATCTCGAAGTGACCGTCTGCATCGATATCGAGCGTATTACTATCGAGAAAGCCCGTTTCAATCTGCTTAAAGTTTTCAGCATAACTGCCTTTACTTGTTGCAAAGCTGATGTAGTCAATGGATCCGCGACGGCCTGTTAGCCGATAGTCAAAGTGACCATCTATAACGGCTTTTTGGTAGACGTTATCGGGGTTATCGGCCCCGAGCTTGATGGTCTCGTGGGCAGGTTGATAAAGCACGGGAAACGCTGCATCGTTAAACTCTACATACCACTCAAGTGCTGCACGCGCCATCCTAGAGAGGTATCGCAAGCCCTCAGCCTGACTTTGCTCGTCTTGGGGTACATGATCCTGCGTCAGTTCTTGCCCAGCGGCTTTCAGCGTGTCGCAGAAGGCATCCCACTTGGCCGCCATATCGTTAGTGGCCATGCGACTGTCCTTAGTGCTCGGTGACCAGGCCGGGCGCGCTGCCGATCTGTTCGATCGCGACAACACCCTCACCCGACGAGAGGAAGAGATTAGACATCAGCGTGTACTTGGAGACGCGCATTTTCCAGTCGCCGTTAACCCGTGCATATTCATCTTCGTAGTAACCGCTCATCAGTTGCACTTGTCTTAGCTCGGTTTCGAGCAGTTGAAAACGCATACGCCAGCGACCTTTTGCAGTGTCGAGGCCCGTCATCATGATTTCAGGTGCAGTGCCGTGGTGCATGTCGATATGCGTTGGGTGGCAGGCCAATGACTCAAAGACGTCGATAAAGGCATCCATGTCCGTAAACTCGCCAATAAAACCAAAGTCGATCAGAAAATCACTTTCGTCATAGCAGCTACGCATACCAGCAATATCGCGTGTGTCACAGGCAAACCACCATCGTGCTTTGAGGCGTTTTATCGACTCGATATCCTCGAGGGCTTGGACCCTCGAGGCGAGATCAAGATCTAATGACACGCTTATTTTCCGGGAGCACCATTGACGCCAGGCCATCGCGATCCGGAAATTGTATCTGCGAAGGGTAAAAAGGCCTCTGGGTCTAATGGCTTTGACAGCGTTACTGAACGATCCAAAAACGTAGGCCACCACAGGTAGGCTGACAGCTGCTCAAGCATAGGCAACTTACTCGCAAGAGGATCCCATGGGCTGTCGCGCAGAACGAGCTGGCCTTGTACGTTTTCCTTCCAGGCAGTGGCGTACTTACTCGCAACGTGCACGACATGGGGTGGGAAGTCATAGCCTGTTGCAGGACCGCCAATGCTGACCGCACGCGACACTTTGATCCACCACTCGTTCTGCACAAATTCGTCGCCCGGATCCGTCGGCCCTTCGCTCATTCCGTCAAATTCGAGGAAAGTGTAGCCTTGGTGGGTACACTTGGCGCGCACCATAGGTCCTAGACGGTGGAAGTCGATCTCACAGGGGTATTTGGGCTGGCCGTTGGTCTCTTGCGAGATAAAGATCGCCGATTCTTGGTCGATGCCGTAGCCGAGAGTAAACTCACCTTCAACACCATCAAAATCAGCGTTAACGGTCGTAACCACGCCGTACTCGGGGACATCAGGTACCGGAAAGTTATAAACCGTGAGATTTACGTTGGGTTCTTTGCCTACGGTGATGCCTGGCGGCAGTAGTGCAGCGATCGCCTCGGGATCGGTACGATAGTGGACCTTTAGCATCGGCCAATTAACAATATCACCGGGTGCGCCCATTGGGGCTTGTACGTCACTCATTGTTTTTCGTCCTTTTTATCTTTCTTTTATAAGTATGTGTCTAAACTGACAGGGTGCCTTTGTTGCAGCGCATCGATGCTCGGAGCGCCAGTTAACCCACTGACTCCGGTACCGGAGTCGTTTTATTAATAATCATCTCGGCGCGGCGCTGGACCTTCGCTTTGCTTTCGTCGGTGTGCGCCAGCAACCAAAAATCACCGTTTGGAATACCTGCAAGTGCCATCTCTGCCACCTCATCCGGGTGCGTCGTCTGGATGTTGATCCCAAATTCTTCGGCCATGCGTTTCATGTCTTCGACAGAATTGATGCCTGTCTCGTTGCCAATGACGCCTTTATCAAACTCTTCAGGTCGAACACGTCCCGAATTAAACAGTCCCGTTTCAACCACGTGCGGCCCGGGGAAGAGGGCACTCACCACAACCGGAAGTCCACCCATTTGTACTTGGTAGTGTAGGTTCTCTGTGATGGTATGCACCGCCGCCTTCGTGGCCGTGTAAATAGGTACATCAGGCAGTACGGTGTAGGCGCCATTACCTGAGCCGGTAATGATCATGTGAGTTCGATCAGTTCGTGTGATCAGGTAGGGCATGAACACGCTGATGCTGTTGACCGCACCCCATAGATTGACGTTGAAGCACCACTGCCAATCCTTCTCAGAAAATCCCCAGATTGGACCCGCTTCGCCTGCGCCAATACCGGCATTAGCAAATACGAGGTCCACCTGTGAAAACGCCTCTAAGGTCGTATCAAGTAATGCTTGAAGACTCTCGGTTGAGGTCACATCGCATCGTTCAATACGGTGCGCAATGCCCTCAGCTTCGAGGTCCGTCGCCATGGATTCCATGGCGGAGGCATCGACGTCGCCAACGACAACGTTAGCGCCCGCACGCCCTAATCCAAAGGCGATCGATCGACCAATACCGCTGGCACCGCCGGTGATAATGGCTGTTTTTCCGCTGTAATAGTTGTCGCTCATTGTTGGCCTCGCGGGCTGTCGGGAAGGTAAAATTGGCGTACCCATTTTCGGAACAGCACCAGTGTCTCGTCGCCTTTGCAGAAGATAGGCTGCTTGCGGTGAACTTTGTTCTCCCAAATGGGATAGTCGTCTGACAGACCCTCAATAATACCGTCCATGACCTGATCGCCCACAAACTCCGCTATTTCATTGCGCACAATGAGGGTCCACCGCAGGAGTGTTTCATCGCGAGAAATCGGTTGTGCCGAGTTGTACACCATCATCTCAGCACCAGGCCCGTAGCTGGTGACAACGCGTGCAAGCCCCGGTTGGAACATGGTGGCGTGAAGCTCTCCTGTCATACCTTGTGCCTCGATTTCGGAGCGCAAATGAACCGCACCGTCATCCTCGAC
>JAQXEB010000198.1 GCA_029251065.1 Luminiphilus sp. | reverse complement strand
GGCGACGCACCGCCGGATACGGCGCCTTGTTGCAGCGACACGGTTTGAGAAGAAACACTGCCCCGCTCTGCCGTGTCTGACGTGCACGCGCTCAGGGTCATTAGCAGCGTGATCAATAGCACCCTTCTATGCATCATGGCCTACCCCTCCTTGAGTCACTAACGCGCGTGTTAAGCATCACACAGGCCCTGAAGGAGGGCCGCCTCGTGCCGCACTTGCTCAGGTGAGCCCAAGAGCTGGCGGTTAAACCCGATGCGCTTAAACCAATAGTGAAGTCCGACGAGATCGGTGAATCCCATACCGCCATGCACCTCGGTACTGGTCTTCGCCACAAACTGTCCGACCTCGGCGAGATGCGCTTTGGCATGACAGGCAGTCAGCGCCGCGTCGCTATTACCCTCGTCAAATGCGTGCCCGGCGTACCAGACAAAAGCCCGACACGGCTCGAGTTGTGAGGCCATCTCAGCGCACATGTGCTTCACCGCCTGAAAAGACCCAATCACACGATTGAACTGCTTGCGCTCAAGTGAGTAATCAACCGCTTGGTCTAACATGTACTGTGCAGCACCCAGCGTGTCTGCTGCTTGAATGGCGCGACCTCGATGCAACGTCCGGTGAATCAGTTCAATGTCGTTCGCGACAAGGCAAGCGGACGAGCTGTCAAATCCAAGCTCACAAACACTCCGCGTCCCGTCGATTGTCGCCAGCGGCGTTCGCTCGACGTCCGCAGACTCCAGCATGAAGACGCGCCCGTCGGCCAGCGCCACCAGATAGGCGTCGGCGTCGGCGTCGAGCGCAAACAGCGACTGGCCGGAGAGCTTAGAGTGCGACTCGGTGACCCGCCCCTTACGCGCGCCAATCACGTCGCTAAACGCAATGCCCACACGGTATTGACCGGACGCCATGGCCGCGAGTGGGTCCGTTGCGCCCGCCTGACTCAGTAAATAAGACGCCATAATCGCTGTACTTAGAAAAGGACCGGGGCATGCTGCGTATCCCAACGCTTCTGCGATCGCTACAGCATCTAACATACCGAGCGCGGCTCCACCGTGTGCCTCGGGTATCAGTACCCCCGCAAGTCCCAGCTCGGATAAACCCTGCCAAACGGCGGCGTCAGTCTCAGCGGTCGTGGCAAGTTGGCGAATCGTGTCCAGAGACACCTCTGACGACAAATACTTGCGAATACTTTCATCAAGAAGACGCTGATCTTGTGACAATCCAAATTCCATATCAGGCCTCCTTCACGGCGGGCTTTGTCAGCGGAATTTTGGGCTCCTTCGGCAACCCAAGACCTCGCTCACTAATAATATTTTTCTGAATTTGCGATGTACCACCGCCAATAATGAGCCCGAGGTAGAACATATACTGATACTGCCAGGAGCCATTCCCTCGGACGTGGGGGTTGTCGCCATAACTCAGACCAATTTCCCCCATGACATCGACACCTAAACACTCGATTTCGTGCCGCAGTTCGGTCCCAATCAGTTTGACAATCATGTTGGCCAAGCGCACGTCCTGGTTCTTGTTGATCTTGGCGGACAGTAACCGCATGTCGTTGTACTGCATGGCGAGTACCCGACCTTCGAGCTTCATGAGGCGATCACGAAATACGGGGTTCTCGGTGAGCGGGACACCATTAATGGACTCCTCGCGCATCAAGCGCTTCACGCCATTGAGGCGATTGATTGCCGCGTCAGGCGTTGCGAGTGAACCACGCTCGTGACCTAAAATAGCGTTCGCAACCTGCCAACCTTGGCCCCGCTCGCCAACAATCTGGTCTTTTGGTACGCGAACGTCGGTGAAGAACACCTCATTGAAGTTAGCGTCGCCTGTCATATCGACGAGCGGTCTTATCTCGATGCCTGGGGTGTCCATTCGAAAGAGTAAAAACGAAATACCCAAATGCTTGGGCGCGTCAGGTTCAGTTCGCACCAAACAAAATATCCAATCCGCGTGATGTGCCGTACTGGTCCAAATTTTCTGTCCGTTAATGACCCACTCGTCGCCATCGAGCTCGGCCTTGGTGGCGAGGCTTGCTAAGTCACTGCCCGCGCCCGGCTCGGAGTAGCCCTGGCACCAAATTATTTCTGCGTTAATCGTCGGTCCGACAAAGGCCTTTTTTTGCGTCTCAGTGCCCATTTCGAGCAGCACGGGGGTCAGCATCGTCACACCTTGTCCATTAAAACCACGGTGCATGCGTGCCGCACCAAACTCCTCGGCGATAATACGAGACTTAATGATGTCAGGCTCTGCACCAAAACCGCCGTACTCGCTCGGAATCGTTCGACTGTGGTAGCCGTGTTCAATCAGGAGCCGTTGCCAGTTCTGCAGTACTGGACTTTTGAGACCGTCGCCAGAGCCCGGCTGCATGTGCTTGTGTGCTTGGATAAACGACTTCACTTCCTCTCGGAACGTGTCGTATTCGTGACCGTAAGACAGGTCCATTACATCACCTTAATCGCCTTTTTAGGACAGTAGCATACCCTCATTTTCAGGCCCGGTTCAGTAATTCAGCGTGCTGACGAACTACAGCAGGAAAACTGACGTATGCTTCGGCAATAACGCTTACTGCCCCTGGACGGTCATGGACTTTTTATCTCACTACCTTGCGCTGTGGACCTTTATCATCGTCATGGTGTCGACACCGGGGCCTGCCAATATGTTGCTGATGACTGCAGGTGCACAGCATGGACTGGCAAAAACCTTGCCGTTCATTGTCGGTTTAACACTTGGGAAGTTGGCGCTCAATATCGCACTCGCGCTCGGGCTCATGGGTATTATCGAATCCTATCCAAGCATTGCGCGGGTCTTTGTCTATTGCTCGGGGGCTTACATGACCTATCTCGCGCTTCGGAACTGGACGCCAGCATCCACCGCCACCAAAAGTACAGCCTTCACGTTTTGGTCTGGCAGCGTGGTCCACC
>JAQXEB010000197.1 GCA_029251065.1 Luminiphilus sp. | reverse complement strand
TATCGGTCGGTTCGTGGTAACGCTCATAATTTCCTTTCCCCCTCACTCGTAAAATGTTTCATAACAGCTGGAAAATAAAGCCAAAGCGAGACGGCTCTCACGAGCACAAAAACAATCATCGCCCACCACAACCCTATCAGCCCAAAGTGGCTACCCAACCACACGATTACACACAGAAATATCACCGTTGAGCCCAATGATGCGTTGCGCATTTCGCGTGTTCTCGATGTCCCAATAAAAAGACCATCCAACTGAAACGCAGGAAACGACGCCAACACATAGGCTGCACATACCGGTAGCAGTGTCGTTGACAGGGCAACGACCTCTTCGAGGTTGGTGAGTGTGCTAATTAGGGCTTCCCCAGCCAACAGTACGAGTCCAGACAATCCAATGGCGGCAATAGCAGCGAGCCACGTTGTTCGACGTAACACCATACGAAACGTCGCTTTGTCCTTTGCACCATAACTGCGTCCCGACAGTGACTCGGCGACGTACGCGAAGCCATCCAAAAAGAACGCCGTGAACGCCATAATTTGCAGCACAATGTGCGTTGCAGCCAGGGCGACGACCCCGAACTTCGCCGCCTCATTCGTAAAAAAGGAAAACGCAAAAACCAATAGTAAGGTGCGCACCATAATGTCCGAGTTCGCACTTAAAAGGGCGACCAGTTGTGAGGACTGCCTGAGTCGCTTCCGGGGCCAGAACGTCCGCCAATCGGGGGCCACAGCGTGGCTCTCCACAAGGAACCGTTTTAGTCGATAAAATCCCAATCCGCAGGTGATGACCTCTGCCATGACAGTCCCACCCGCAATCCCCACTGCGCCCAGTCCAAGCACCCCCGCGGCTAAAATATCGAGCACCATGTTTAAGCCATTGAGGAATAACTGGAGCTTTAGCAGCTCTCTCGCCTGCCCCAGACCAATCCAAACACCCATGATCACGAATATCATCAAGGTCGCAGGAGCACCCCAGATCCGCGTGTAAAAGTACGACTGTGCGACAGCCTCTACCGACTCATCACCCGATAACAGCTGAAAACTCAGCAGCCCAATAGGCCATTGCAAAATCAGTAAGAGCAAACCGACCGCGACCGCGATAAGGCATGACCGGCCAAAGATTGCGCGTACCTCGGTTTTGTCACCTGCGCCATCGACCCGAGCAATAAAGCCTGTGGTGCCCATGCGCAAAAAGCCAAAGCTCCAGTATACGAAGGAAAAAATGAGAGCACCCAGGGCAATCGCGCCCAAGTCAACAACTGAGCCTGTATTTCCTATAACCGCGGTATCAACAATACCCAGTAAGGGTACTGACGCGTTGGCCACAATAAACGGCCACGCCATTGCGAGTAACTGACGATAACTTAGGTGAGTCGGCTTGAGCTCCACTGACCGTGCTTACTGTTGAGCTTGCAGCGGAGGCGTCGACTCGGAGAGCGTGTTTAAAAGCACCTCAACAACAGCGCCGTAACGCCAACCTAACAGGTCTGAAGGCAACGATTTTTTTTGGAAATAGCACTGGACGAGCCGCTCTATGTCTTTATTGGCCAGTAAAATCTCGGGGGCCACACCCAACACCTCGGCTCGTACCTTGACCGCGGAACCGAGCTTGATCATCCACTCTTTTTCGCGCGTTTTTGCCGGGGCCTCCCAGAGATTTGTCGCTGGCGGAGCCAAGGAACATGTATTTTCAATGACGCTCAATATCGCAGTTCCTCGCTTACGAATAACCGCATCATGAAGTCCCTCGATCTGTGTTAACTCAGCGACGTGTTTGGGTGCTTTTCGAGCCAAGAGGGTCATCACGGCATCGGGAAGAATCCAGCTGCGCGGACGATCCAAGCGTCTCGCCTCACCTTCACGCCATTCAATAAGGGCTTGCAGAACGCCCTGCTCCTTTGGGCTGAGCTTCCAGGCAGACTTAAACTTAGCCGACGGACCTCTTCCACCAATTTTCAGCGCCTGTGTATCTTCAAGGAGCCAGTCTAAACGACCGTCGCTCACACATTTTTCGTGGAGGGTTTGACCAATACTCCGCAAGTAAGTGACGTCCAAAGCAGCATAGTGCAGTTGACGATCAGACAGGGGTCGTTTGAGCCAGTCGGATGTTGTCTCAGCCTTGGAAATCACATCCCCCGTAAACACTTCAACCATCGCGCGATAACCGAGACCAAACCCGTGCCCTAACAGGGCCAAGGCCCGCTGCGTGTCAAACAACGGGGTAGGCACGACACCCAACCAATGCTGAAACACTTCTAAGTCCTCACTCGGACTGTGTAAGAGCTTCACCACCGCCGAATTGGAAAATAGCCGTGACAAAGCCACGGTCGATGAAATCTTAAGTGGGTCGATCAGGTAAGCCGTTTTGTGCCAACACAGCTGCAGCAGCGCCACTTGTGGGTAAAACGTGTCACGACGCCTAAACTCAGTATCAATCGCGACGAACCGGTCTTGCTGGTGCAGCTCTAAAAGCTGTTCAAGGCGAGCATTGCTCTCGACTAACTCGTAAATCATGAGCTTGCCACCACTTTCCTACCCCCCAGAGCATGAGCAAGTGTTGTGGGATCAATAAACTCAAGCTCGCCTCCCAGGGGTACCCCGTGCGCAATTCGAGTCACTGTAATATCGTACCGCGACGCAATTTCGGCGATGTAGTGACCCGTCGCCTCGCCCTCAACCGTTGGATTCGTCGCCAAAATAACCTCCGTGATCGACGCCGGAGCCAGTAAAAGATCTAGACTGTCCAGACCCAGCTGTTTCGGGCCTATTCCGTCGAGCGGTGACAAGTGACCCATCAACACGAAATACAGTCCCCGATAACTTCCCGTCTGCTCTATGGCCAATACGTCTGCCGGTGCCTCGACCACGCACAAAAGAGTGTCGTCACGCTTGGGATCACCACACAGCTCGCAAACGCTGAGTTCTGTAAAATTACGGCACCGCTGGCAGCGACCCACTTTGGTCAGTGCGTTGACTAAGGCATCCCCCAAAATCTGCGCAGCCTCCCTGTCACGCTCTAACAAATGCAGGGTCATACGCTGTGCAGACTTGGGACCCACACCGGGCAAGTGGCGAAGTGCCT
>JAQXEB010000196.1 GCA_029251065.1 Luminiphilus sp. | reverse complement strand
GTAAAACAACATCTGCATTATTAATTTCGGTATGTGCTCTCCTAATTCCCTCTTGCTCAATTAAGACTGATTAAACACGGGTTTTCGTTTCTCGAGGAAGGCTGCCATCCCCTCCTGCGAATCAGGCGTCCCGAGCGTCGCAGCGACGGCCTGTTTCTCATCGTCAATGGATTCATCGAGGGTTTTGGTTTCAAACCCGACGACGGTGTCTAACACCGCTTTCACGGCAAGGCGGGGTTGCGCAGCCAGCTCTTCGCCAAGCGCTTGTGCGCGGGCTTTTAATTGCTCCAGCGGAACCACCTCCGTCACGAGACCCATCTTCAGTGCTTCGTTTCCGTCGATTTTACGGGCGCGCAAAATCATATCGAGTGCATGCGACCGACCCACGACACGGGGAAGGCGGGCTGATCCGCCCCAAGCAGGGACACTGCCTAAATCCATCTCGGGCAGGCCAATTTTTGCTCCTTCGCTCGCTGCGATACGAAAATGGCAAGCCAGAGGTAACTCAAGTCCAGCACCGAGGCAGTAGCCGAAAAAGGTGGCGATCGCGGGTGTGCCACCGTTTTCGATCATGCCCAGTACACGATGGCGTTGGGCGAAGAACGCTTCTGGACTGCCCGCGCGTTTAATGCCCTCGGGGATTTGTCTGAGATTCATGCCAGCGGAGAAATTCGCCAGGCCCTCTGCGGTGAAGACCATGGCGCGAATCGCGTCATCAGCGAGCACCTCGGGCAGTTGCTCTTCCAGACGATCGATGTAACTCACCGGCATGAGATTGAAGGGCGCGTCGTTAACACTGAAGGTCGCAACGTGATTGGTCACTGAAAAAAGATAGGGGTTGTTCATCACTGTGTTCTCCGTTGCAGCATCACTTTTGGTGTTTTAGTCAGCGAGCCATTTGTACATCACAAAGGCATCGATCAATCCCAGTGTTGGATGGTTAAGGGCCCGCGGCAAGGTACCGACGATATCAAAGCCCAACTTCTTCCATAGCGACACGGCGATTTCATTACTCGAAGCCACAAAATTGAATTACATGGCGCGATAACCCATTTCGGCGGCAATACCTTGAGAGTGCAGGCACATTTTTTGAGCCAAGCCTCGGCCGCGAGCCGCGCTTGTTACCATGTATCCGCAGTTACAGACGTGCTTACCCGGGACATCCTGATTGGTTTTCAAGTAGTAGGTCCCGAGAATCTCGCCGTCTTCTTCAAAGACAAACGTTCGATCGGGCTTTGTCATCCATAACATTTCCGCGGTCGACCTGTCGGTGTCGACAGGTTAAGCATAGGTGTCGCCGCCCTCAGTTATTTCGCTGAATATGGGCCAAATATTGGGCCAGTCAGCCGCCGTTGCCTCGCGAATCATATTTAAAAAATAGTGTAAATGAACGGTGCCAGCGCCGAGCCCTGTGTCATAACAACCAACACACCGAGCAGGAGCATGATGCCAATGATGGGTGCCATCCAGAGTTTCTTTCGCTCACGCATGAAACCCCAGAGGTCCTTTAGCAGGTCAAACATTAATACGGTCTCTCAAAGTGGTCATTATCTCGCTGACTGCTCGTCACGCGATAACTGTCTTGGGTGGTATCCCCTGTTTTACGCAACAGCGCGTCTCGACCGACGAGGCTCATGATTATGCCAAGTGGTGCAAATACTAAATAGTAAAGCATGAACATGATGATGCGGGTATTGATGTAACCGGCGATCAGTCCAAACCGCATCCAAACACGGTAAAACGGCTGCAGTGTCCTTGGGCTGAGAGCGGCGAGTGTTGCCAGAACGCCAGCACTGACCCACGGCCAGAGCGGGTAAGTCTGATCGAGTACCCACGGTAAAAGAACACCGAAAAGTAGGATGACAACGGTACTAAAAAGCAGTCCGAATTGGCGCAGTTCAGCGGATGTTACCGGTGTGGTCGTTGCATTATTCATAGCGCTCACGGTCAGTCGAGCTGAAATTCTTCTTTCCACGACTCATCTTGATCCCACTGTGGTTGTTCGGTTTTTAGTAATACTGCATTTTCCAAGACCAGCATGTCCATTTCAGTTCGCATAAAGCACCGATAAGCGTCCTCAGGGGTGCAAACGATAGGCTCACCGCGAACGTTAAATGAGGTGTTAATCAAGACAGGGCAGTCTGTGATCGCTTCAAATGCAGACAGTAGTGCATGAAATCTCGGGTTAGTCTCAGCATGGACCGTCTGAAGCCGCGCAGAGTAATCAACGTGGGTAATCGCCGGGACGCTGGAGCGTGCCACGTTGAGTTTATCGATTCCAAACAAGGCGCCTTCCTCCTCGCTCATCGACAGACGATGCTCCTCCCTTACGGTCGCAACTTTCAGCATATAAGGGCTGTCAGCCTCTGTATTGAACCAAGCAGAGACAGCCTCCGCTCTAACCGCGGGTGCGAAGGGACGAAAAGACTCACGGTTTTTGATTTTGAGGTTCATGACCGATTGCATCGTGGGTGATCGCGCATCGCCGATAATCGAGCGCGCGCCGAGCGCCCGGGGACCAAACTCCATTCGACCGTTAAACCACCCCACAACCGCGCCGCGATCAAGGGCAGCGGCAATCTCGGGCATCAGCTGGGTGTCATCGTACCGCTGAAACGACGCGTCGATGCAGGTTAAGTACTGGTCTATTTGACTCTGGCTGAATGATTTCCCAAGGTAAGCGCCTCTCATCGTATCTGAGTGACCGTTGGCTTCTCGAGGTTTGTCGAGGTATTCATGCCACGTTGCAAGCGCCGCACCCAAGGCGCCACCCGCATCTCCCGCTGCCGGTTGTATCCAGATATTCTTAAAGGGCCCCTCGCGCTCAAGTCGACCGTTGGCGACACAGTTGAGTGCAACACCGCCTGCTAGGCAGAGATGGTCGACTTCGAGTTCGGTATGAATCGTCTGCGCAAGCTTTAAAACAATAGCTTCGGTGACGACTTGGATCGACGCCGCAATGTCCATCTCGCGCTGAGTCAGCTCAGCCTCAGGCTCGCGAGGTGGACCGCCGAACAAGGCGTCAAAGCGGCGATTAGTCATTGTGAGACCCGTCGCGTAATTAAAATAGCGCATGTCCAAACGAAACGTTCCGTCCGGCTTTATATCGATAAGGTGCGACGTTATGAGGTCGACGTATTTGGGCTCTCCGTAAGGGGCGAGCCCCATGAGTTTGTATTCACCCGAATTGACCTTAAAACCGGTGTAGTAAGTGAACGCTGAATAAAGGAGGCCGAGGGAGTGCGGGAATTGTATTTCCCATTGGGGGGTCAGTCGCGAACCATCTCCAAGCCAGACCGAACTCGTTGCCCACTCGCCAACCCCGTCGAGGCAGAGCACTGCTGCTGTCTTAAACGGGCTGGCGTAAAAGGCTGATGCGGCGTGTGAGCCGTGATGTTCGTGAAATAGCAGTGGCGGTAAGGCTGTCTGCTCCAGCCCTGATAAGGAGGCCAGCTCACGTTTCAGTGTCACTTTTAAAAAGAGTTTCTCTTTTAGCCAAACCGGTATGGCCATGACGAAAGAGCGAAAACCTCTGGGTGCGAAGGCGAGGTAGGTCTCTAACAATCGCTCAAACTTCACCAGAGGCTTGTCGTAAAAAGTAATGTAGTCAATGTCAGCCAGACTCAGCTCGGCTTCCTCGAGACAGTAAGCGACCGCATTGGCAGGAAACGCGGCGTCGTGTTTTTTTCGCGTGAACCGCTCTTCTTGTGCTGCCGCTACGATTTTGCCGTCGACCAATAGTGCCGCTGCACTGTCGTGATAGAAAGCCGAGAGGCCAAGCACGTTGATTGATTGTGTCATTGCAGGTTAACTATCGCCGCTCTTGGGAAACTTAGGTGCGTTGATTAAGGTATCACGCATCGTCAAAGGATAATGTTCAGTGTCAAA
>JAQXEB010000195.1 GCA_029251065.1 Luminiphilus sp. | reverse complement strand
ACTTTAATTCTGTAGGGGAGATGACTGATCGTGTCCTGGTAGATTGCGCTGATGCTGGCAGCAAGTTCCACCGCGTCGTCGCTGAAATGTTGGGCTTTGAAGCTTACGTGATTCAGTCTGGAGCCGACCACATCTTGTAAGTCCGATCGCTTACGAAACTGGCCCTCTAGTTTTAGTAAGGCTCTCACGTAGAGGCCCATTGCAAGGTGGTCTTCATTGGTCGCGTCCGTCAGCATATCCACAACGCTGCGCAAACCTAACTTGACCCCTTGTATATTCCCATAGACCGCGTCAACACTCGGCGCGTCGAATACGAAAAGAGAGCGTAGCGAGGCCTCGAAAAAGGCCGAGGGATAGGAGCCTGTTTTGGCGACTTGGTCCACCATTCTCGCCGCTTGGACAACGCCTGCGAGCGCGATGACTTGTTGTTCGAGTGAGGAGTACTGCGTCATTGCACTGCCGCCGTCACCCGGTTGTATACGGTCTCTATGACCCCTCCGCCTAGGCACTCCTCATCTTGATAAAATACGACCGATTGCCCTGGCGTAATAGCACGCTGAGGTTGCTCAAAGTTTACCTCATAGCGATCTGCCGACCGACTCACCGTACAGGCCTGATCAGCTTGGCGATACCGCACCTTGGCATGGCAACTTAACGGGCCGCGCGGGGCCTGACCGTTGATCCAAAACACATCACTCGTCGTCAGCGAAGAGGCAAATAGGGCAGGGTTGTCATTGTGCTGGCAGACCCACAGTGTGTTGGTGGCGACGTCTTTCTCAGTCACGTACCAGGGCGCCTCTCCGGCATTTTTGAGACCACCGATGCCAAGTCCTTGTCGTTGCCCAATGGTGTGATACATCAGACCTTGATGTTGTCCTATGACTTCACCACCGGTCGTTTTTATAGGCCCTGGATTCTTTTTAAGGTACTGCGCTAAAAAGTCCGAAAATCGTCGTTCCCCGATAAAACAGATTCCCGTACTGTCTTTTTTATCGGCAGTCCTAAAGGCGTGCGCTGCAGCGAGTTTCCTCACTTCAGATTTTTTTAGCTCACCCAGTGGAAAAAGACTGGCATCAATGGCGTCATACCCTACCTGGTGCAAAAAATAACTCTGGTCCTTGGACACATCGACACCTTTTAATAGCGTCGCTCGCCCACCGCGAACACCTTTTCTGGCGTAGTGTCCCGTCGCAATTTTGTCGGCCCCGAGGGCCCGTGCGTAGTCCAGAAAAGCTCTGAACTTAATTTCTTTATTACACAGAATATCGGGGTTCGGCGTTCTACCGGCGTTGTATTCGGCGAGAAAATGTTCAAACACATTGTCCCAATATTCCGCGGCAAAATTGGCGGCATGTAAAACAATACCCAGCGCATCAGCGACAGCTTGCGCATCAGCCAAGTCCGCCTTCGCCGTACAGTACTCTGTGCCGTCATCTTCATCCCAATTTTTCATGAAGAGACCTTCGACCTGATAGCCTTGCTCTTTCAGCAATAGCGCAGAGACTGAAGAATCGACACCTCCGGACATGCCGACGATCACTTTTGTTGTGTGATGAAAACTCATAAGTGGCGCACTAGGTCCAATGACACCGCAGTGCCGGCAATATAGCGGTCAATGACGTCAAGTACGACGCCGTGCCGTAACGGCTTTTCAGATGCCAGAAGCTCTTCGCGACTCATCCAATGAGTATCGATGATACTGGAGTCTCGTATCTGGGTGTTGTCAAACTCCGTTGCTGTTGCAACAAAACTGTGCCGCAAATAACAGATGCCATTTTTGGCCGTGACAATAGTGACGCCCAAATAAGCCGTGATGTCGCTTCGCCAGCAGGTCTCTTCTAGTGTTTCCCGCGCGGCTGCCTCGATCAAGCTTTCGTGTTGCTCTAAGTGTCCAGCGGGCTGATTGAGTACCGCGACACCCTGGCTGACCTCTTCGACCAACAAAAACTGTCCTGAGCGCTCGATCACAGAGGCCACAGTGGTGTGTGGTAAAAAACGTGGCACATCAGGCATGTCGGATAGGGTCCATTGTTGTGGCATCTTCGTAGCGGTATTCGCCGGGAGCAAGTGCGTCAACGGCAAAGGGGCCGTCACTGCGCCGAATCAATCGTAGGGTAGGGTATCCGACTGCTGCCGTCATTCTGCGGACTTGTCGATTTCTTCCTTCATGTATTGACAGCTCGATCCAGCTGTCAGGCACTGACGCGCGTTGGCGTATGGGCGGATTTCTCTCCCAAATAGTCGGTATTTCAAGAAGTCTACAGCGAGCAGGCAATGTCACTCCGTCTTTCAACTGGACGCCTCGGGCCAGCGCCTGACACATCTTTTGTGTTGCTAAGCCCTCCACTTGTACCCAATAAGTTTTCCAGTGTTTTTTCTTCGGGTGAGCCAGCGCGTGTTGTAAACCACCGTGATCAGTGAGTATGAGTAAGCCCTCAGAGTCATAATCGAGCCGGCCAGCGGGCCTGTACCCTGGTGCGCTGAGAAAATCCGCCAGCGTAGATCGGGGATCGTCCGGACGATCACGGTCTGTGAACTGACTCATGACGCGAAAAGGCTTATTAAATAACAGCAATTGATTCATAGGATTCGTTGACGACAAAAAGTGGTAAACTCGCGACAAAACAAAAAGGACGCGTTGCCGTCCACATTAAGCGAATCACTTAGCATGATTCAATCCGGGGGCGGGCTAAAAAGCTCGGCCAGCCAGTCAACCAAACAGTTAAGGATCTGACTACTATGGCATATCAACACATCAAAGTCCCAGAGCAAGGGACGCCCATCACCATCAACGCAGACCACAGTCTCAACGTTCCAAATACACCGATCATTCCCTACATCGAAGGGGATGGTATTGGTATCGATATCAGTCCAGTCATGATCAAGGTGGTAGACGCTGCCGTAGAGAAGGCTTACGGCGGCGAAAAGCGTATCGCGTGGATGGAGATCTACACAGGAGAGAAGGCGGCGGAGCTGTATGAAGGAGACTGGTTCCCACAGGAAACACTCGATGCGATTAAGTCTTACCTTGTAGCGATCAAGGGTCCTTTAACGACGCCCGTTGGCGGTGGTTTTCGCTCGTTAAACGTCGCTCTGAGACAGGAGCTGGATCTGTACACGTGCTTACGCCCTGTTCGTTGGTTCGAAGGCGTGCCGTCCCCGGTGAAGAGTCCTGGCGATTCAAATATGGTGATTTTCCGTGAGAACTCTGAAGACATTTATGCGGGTATTGAGTTTCAAGCAGGGTCTCCGGAAGCCGACAAAGTCGTTGATTTTCTGATTACAGAAATGGGTGCCACAAAGATTCGATTCCCACAAAACGTGGGCATTGGTATTAAGCCAGTGTCTGTTGAGGGAACCAAGCGCCTGGTTCGCAAGGCGCTGCAATACGCTATTGATCAAGAGCTCCCATCGGTCACCTTGGTCCACAAAGGCAATATCATGAAGTTTACAGAGGGAGGCTTCCGTGACTGGGGTTACGAACTCGCAATGGAAGAGTTCGGCGGTGAATTGCTGGACGGCGGCCCCTGGGTAAAGATCAAGAACCCAAACACTGGTGACGACATTATCGTGAAGGATGTCATTGCCGATGCAATGCTTCAGCAGGTGTTATTGCGTCCTAAGGAGTACAGCGTGATTGCAACCCTGAACCTCAATGGCGACTACCTGTCTGACGCACTGGCCGCGCAGGTGGGTGGAATAGGTATTGCGCCCGGTGCGAACCTTTCCGATGACATCGCGCTGTTCGAAGCAACGCACGGCACAGCGCCTAAGTACACGGGGCAGGACAAAGTGAACCCTGGCTCATTGATTTTGTCGGCAGAAATGATGCTTCGTCATTTGGGTTGGAACGAGGCGGCTGATCTGATTATCACCGGAATGAACGGTGCGATTCAGGCAAAGACAGTGACCTATGATTTCGCACGTCTGACCGACAATGCGACCGAGGTCTCATGCTCTGCATTTGGCGATGCGATTGTCGACCATATGGCCTAGAGCAAGCGATTAAAACCGCAAAAGCCCGCTTATGCGGGCTTTTTTTTCTTGGCCAGAAATCCTTTTGACAAACTAACGACCAAAAGGCTGATTTGTTCGTAATACACTATAATGAGGTGTCACCGTTACACATGATGAGCATGATTGACCACGATTTTAAGAAAGACATTGCGTTGATGTCGAGTAAGCCAGGGGCGGGCGAAGACGAGGGCGATCTCGCGGTTGCTCCTGCCAAGCCAAAACTTAAGCGGCCATCACTTTATCGGGTGGTGCTGTTAAACGATGATTACACACCGATGGAGTTTGTGGTGGAGGTGCTCGAACACTTCTTTTCACTGACGCGCGAAAAGGCGACCCAAGTGATGCTCGCAGTTCACACGCAGGGAAAAGGCGTCTGTGGTATCTATACAAAAGACGTTGCTGAAACAAAATCGGAGTTGGTCAATCAGGCCGCAAGAGACAATGGGCATCCACTGCTATGCGAGGTTGAACCCTCGCAAGATGAAGACTAAGGAGAAAGGTACGTGTTGAGTAAAGACCTCGAAAGAGCGTTAAACGAGTCTTTTAAACAAGCGAGAGCGCAGCGGCACGAATTCATCACGGTTGAACACCTGTTGTTGGCGCTACTTGACGATAGCGCCGCGCAGGCTGTCCTGCGAGCCTGTAGCGCAGACATCGACGCGTTACGCGGTGATGTATCGGAGTTTATCGATGCGACAACGCCTTTAGTACCTGGTGAGGATGAGGTCGACACGCAACCCACGTTAGGATTTCAACGGGTTCTTCAACGGGCTGTTTTTCACGTACAGAGTTCCGGTAAAACAGAGGTCACCGGGGCGAATGTCTTAGTGGCTATTTTTTCCGAGCAAGAAAGCCAAGCGGTCTACTTCCTGAAGACCCAAGACATTTCGCGTCTCGACATCGTTAATTTTATTACACACGGTGTGAGTAAAGACGAGGATGATGAGGGTGTTGACGGTGATGAGCTGCAAGCGAGTGGTGAGTCATCGGAAGGCGATGGAGAAGAAGAGAGTCCTCTCGATAAGTATTCGACGAACCTAAACGAGGAAGCCGCTCACGGGCAAATAGATCCCCTTATTGGTCGCCTGGATGAGGTCGAGCGTGTCGCTCAAATTTTGGCGCGCAGGCGTAAGAATAATCCCCTCCTGGTGGGTGAGTCGGGCGTGGGTAAAACGGCTATTGCGGAAGGGCTGGCGAAGCTTATTGTCGACGGGCAGGTCCCGGATACGTTAAAGACGGCCGAGGTGTTCTCTCTAGACTTGGGAGCGCTACTTGCGGGAACCAAGTACCGCGGCGACTTTGAAAAGCGTTTCAAGGGCGTTCTTGCGGACCTAAAGCGTCGGGAAGGCTCGATTTTATTCATCGACGAGATCCATACGATTATTGGTGCCGGCGCGGCGTCAGGTGGGGTTATGGATGCCAGCAATTTACTGAAGCCACTACTCAGTTCCGGAAAGCTACGCTGCATTGGTTCTACGACCTACGCCGAA
>JAQXEB010000194.1 GCA_029251065.1 Luminiphilus sp. | reverse complement strand
ATCTACGGGGCGGACTTCGCCTACGACGAAGCCATGCTCACGACTAACAGACGAAGCGCGCTCTTGCTTGCCGGGGGAATGGGCGCGGGAATGCTTGCCTTTGCGATTGGTCCGCTCAGAAGAATGATTGCCAAAAAGCTTCCCCAGCCAGGTGAGGGGCCCTCACCCAGTGAGCGAGAAAATGGGTTCTTCGAATTTTTTGTACACGCGAAACATCCCGACTCGACGCAAAAAGACGTGCGTGTGGCTGTCAAGGGAAAGCGGGATCCGGGCTATGGCGCAACGTCGAGAATGATCGCGCAGGCGGGCCTCTGTCTTGCTTTCGATGATCTCGACGTAGAAGGCGGCATATGGACACCCGCCACTGCGTTAGGCGTCAATCTTGTGGACCGCTTAGCGACGGTAGATGTCGTTTTTGAGGAGCAGGCGCTTTAACTCACTTGGGCTGGTAGCTGAATTTTTGTCCTCCCAAGGAGACTTCAAACATAAAACCGCCTTGCGACAGCGTAAAAACCGACATTCCATCGACAAATCCGTAACTGTCGACCTCGGCTATCTCGCCATTACTCGCGGTCACTGACGTACGGGCGCCTCCGCCCGTACTGACTTCAGCACTCGCCCCGGAGTTCAGGGCAATCGCAGCCGCCTGCCCGCCGAACTCGAAATTACCTGACGTGAACTCTCGCATGGCGCGCGCGTCCTCAAAGAAAATAATTTGCTTGTAGACCTGACCACCAAACTGCAGACCAAGGCTCAGCTGAGTCATCGTTGCCCTACCAATGAGGTTCCCCTCTTGGTACACCGTCCCCTTGCCCTGAGCACCACCGACCAGCAAACCTACTTTCCCGATGCTGGGGAAAATTGCGAAGCCGTATGCCGCATCGATATACGAGCCAGCGCCCGCGGCCCTGAACTCCTCAATAGCCAGTTGATCTTTATCGGCCCACGCTGGACTAGAAAGCGCGCACGCGACTATAAAAACCCAGGAAAATCGCATTAACATATCGTTATACCTATGCAAAACATCTACAAAAGCGGAGAATTTACCATTCATGATCAAGCGATGGCATCCGCGACTCAAACATCACCGTAACAAGTTTACACCTTACCTAAGGACAACGGACGATGCATCAAGTTCAAACTAAAGCAAAGACCACATCCCTTCCAGGCGCTTTGTCGACCGAGGCGATCGCTGTGCGCGGCGCACTTCTTGAGCGCGGTTTAGAAACGCCCATGATCGTGAACCCGTTAACCCGCGATCAACGCTATGCCCGCATTCGTGACTCGTTTACGGTTGTTATGGAGACTCTGGGCCTGGATCTCACTGACGACAGCCTCGAGGAAACGCCACACCGCATTGCCAAAATGTACGTAGACGAACTGTTTTCGGGGCTCGATTACGGTCAGTTCCCAAAGATCACGGTCATTGAAAACAAAATGAACGTTGAAGAAATGGTCTGTGTCGACAAAATTGATCTGACCAGCACCTGCGAACATCACTTTGTGACCATCGATGGTTCGGCAAAGGTCGCCTACATTCCGAGAGACAAGGTCATTGGCTTATCAAAGATCAACCGGCTCGTTCGGTTTTTTGCTCAGCGGCCACAGGTTCAAGAACGCCTCACGCAACAAGTGCTGGTCGCACTGCAAACGCTACTGGGCACGGAAGATGTCGCAGTCACCATGACCGCCGTTCACTACTGTGTAAAGGCACGCGGCGTCAAGGACGGAAATTCGACGACTCGCACCACATCGTTGGGTGGTGTCTTTAAGTCAAACCCATCATCAAGGGCAGAATTTCTGAGCTAGGGTGTCGCGTCGCACTTCACCAGGCGATGGTCTCTCCAGCCCAATCAACATAGGAGAGTTCGCCGTCCGCGACGGCCGTGTTTAACACCTCAGTCAACTGCAACGCTGTGAACTCCGGGGTGAACAACTTCTCTTTTGGAACCGATCGCTGAAACGGTTGCGACAGCGGAGAGTCCACGGTTCCCGGGTGGTAGGCGATAAACTTGGCTTGGCGATTGACGCGTTGCGCTTCGATCGCAGCATTCTTGAGCATCATATTCAGTGCGGCCTTGCTAGCACGGTAGCTGTACCACCCCCCGAGTCGGTTGTCTGACAAGCTCCCCACACGCGCCGACAACACAGCAACACGTGGCGCAGCGCCATGGCGAATCAAAGACCAAAACGCCGATAGCACTTGCAAAGGTAAGAGCGCATTGACCGCAAGCACGTGCTGAAAAGCCGTCACATTGAGGTCGCTAATCTTACGCTCGGGGCTAAACGCATCGCCCGACAGAACGCCATTGGTGATGACTAATCGTGACATTGGTATTTGAAGCTCTGCCAGCGTCGAGGCAATCGCCAACAGTGACTCCTCGCTATAATCGGTCAGCATTGATTGCACATTTGGCATTGGATGCGGTGCGCGACTCACAACGACGACTCGTAGCGTCGGATCTTTACACCACAATGCGGCGAGCGCCTGCGCAATCGCCCCGCCACCGCCGACGATCACGGCCAGACGTGTCTCCTCAATAGCCGACAACGGTTCCATCCTTTCGCATTTCAGTTGCGCCAGTCAGTACGCCGGTCGCTGGGTCTCGAGTGATGGCCTGATAGCCTCCAAACTTTCCTGCGGTATCGTCGATCTTCACCTTATGGCCGCGCTCGCGGAGCGCTCTAACCGTCGACTCAGGGACTCCAGGCTCAACAAATAATGTCCCATAATCAGTCGACACGCCCTCATCAGGACTCGAGCCGCCATCATGTAAAAAGCGCGCAGCGTCCCCGGCCTCCTGCAGATTCATGCCGAAGTCAGCAATGTT
>JAQXEB010000193.1 GCA_029251065.1 Luminiphilus sp. | reverse complement strand
ATCAAGCTGACGAAATGGGGCGTGCATGTGGGAAGTGTGACAGCTGTCGACTTCGGGCAGCGGGCTTCGAGCAAGCAGGTGTGCCGGATCCCACACAATATCGTTAATTTCAGGGGTTGCTTTTTCTTTCGTAAACCGTACGATACGCGCCCTCTTACAGTACTTTTGGGTCGTTAGCTCAGTCGGTAGAGCAGTTGGCTTTTAACCAATTGGTCGCTGGTTCGAACCCAGCACGACCCACCACTTTTAAGAAGCCACCAGCCGGTGGCTTTTTTGTGTGTCTACACCACCTTTTTTGCTCCCTGCTTTAATTCGCATCTCACTGTGTCTGTGGGTACAGTGGTTCCGGTCTCATACAAATAACAACTGGAGGCGGACTGTGAGTGGTGACGTTTATATTCTCGGTGGTAGCCAGACCGACTTTGCTCGAAATTGGGCCCGCGAGGGCTTTGAAGTGTTTGACATGTTCGCGGCTACGCTGACCGATGCCGTCAATGATGCGGGTATTGAGCCCGATCAGATTGATGTTGGGCACGTCGGTAACTTCGTGGCAGATCTCTTTGCCGGTCAAGGGCTGCTGGGTGGTTTTTTTGGCCAAGTTTATCCGGAGCTTGGGACGTTACCCACTTCACGTCATGAGGCCGCATGCGCGTCAGGCTCCATGGCTATCTTGGGTGCTATGCGAGACATCGAGTCTGGGCATTACGACACGGCCTGTGTCTTGGGACTTGAGCTCATGCGTAATGTTGACGGTAAGACAGGTGCACAGCACTTGGGTGCTGCCACTTGGAAGGGGCATGAGGCCATGAGCTGCGACTTCCCGTGGCCGTTTATGTTCGACCGCATTACGCGGGAGTACGAAACGCGGCACGGCATTAATGATGACCACCTGACGCAAATTGCTGAGATTAATTTCGCAAATGCGAAACGTAACGAAAACGCTCAGACCCGCGGCTGGCAGTTTGCTAAGGGTAGTTTCGGCGGCGACGAGAATCTGAATCCGTCAATCGAGGGGCGAGTGCGCAAGCTCGATTGTGGTCAAATTACTGACGGTGCGGCCTGCATTATTTTAGCCAGCGAGCGTGCCGCGAAGACCCATGCGGCCAAGCTCGGTCTCCGTCTGGCAGATTTACCAAGAATTAAGGGATGGGGTCATCGATCTGCCCCTATTTTATTGGAGACAAAGCTCTCGTTGTCGCGCGGCAGTGACATTATTTTTCCACATGTGGCAATGACCATGAGCGACGCCTTAGGACGAGCAGGCTTTAGCCGCATTGATGAGCTCAATGGTCTTGAGACTCACGACTGTTTTACCGTCACCGAATATATGGCCATTGACCACTCTGGGTTGACACGGCCGGGTGAGAGCTACAAGGCGATCGAAGAGGGTCGTATCAGCTTGGATGGCGACTTCCCGATCAATGCGAGCGGGGGTCTTATTGGTCTTGGGCACCCTGTTGGTGCCACGGGTGTTCGTATGGTGCTCGATTGCGCCAAGCAGGTTTCGGGCAGAGCCGGCGCGTACCAGATTGCCGGCGCTGAAAATCTCATGACGTTTAACATGGGTGGCAGCACAACGACCTGTGCAAGCTTAGTGGTGGGCGTTGGTCCGTGACCGACGCTTATATTTATGAGTCAATTCGCAGTCCACGTACCAAAGCGAAGGAGTCGGGTGGGCTTCACGAACTAACGCCATCAGAGTTGCTTGCTCAGCTCTATGAGACGCTTGCTAGGCGTCAAAATCTGGACCCCAGTGTTGTTTCAGAAATTATTTTAGGCTGCGTGACTCAATACGGTGAGCAGGCGGCAAACATTGCAAAGACCTCGAGCTTATTGGCACGGTGGCCTGCCACTATTGCCGGGATGACCCTCAATCGATTTTGCTCATCGAGTATCGACGCTATTTCACTGGCCGCACTTAAAGTCGCTGCAGGTCACTCGTCTGCCATACTGGCCGGAGGTGTTGAAATGATGTCGCGAGTCCCTTTAATGGCAGACCGCGCGCGTGTTTTTGCGGATCATGAATATGGGGTTTCACACCAAGTCTTGCTCATGGGTGCTGGCGCCGATCTCATTGCTGAACGAGTGGGTGCGTCGCGCGCTGACTGTGACGCAGTGGCCTACCTGAGTCATCAGCGGGCGCTGCAGGCGCAGCGTGAGGGCCGTTTTACATCCGTCGTCCCTATTAAAACCCCTTCTGGCGCCGTTTCTCTGGATGAGTGCATTCGACCCTCGCTAACCGCTGAGCGACTTGCCGCAATGCCCCCTGCGTTTTTGACCTTAGGTGCGGCGGGGTCTGACGCCGTTCAGCTTTCTCAGTACCCAGATCTGACCAAAATTACTCACGTCCACACGGCAGGTAATTCGCCGGCCATGTGCGATGCGGCCGCTGTACTTTTGGTTGGATCGAAAATGCTTGCCTCTAATGAAGGCCTGATACCTAAAGTTAGAATTGTTGACTCCGTGACCTGCTGTGGTGAGCCGCTCGAAGTGGTGGGCGGTTGCGTTGCAGCCACGAAAGCCATTCTGAGTCGCAACAAGCTCAGTCCATCAGACGTTGATGTCTTTGAAATTCACGAAGCGTTTGCTGCAACGATTGTTAAGCTTCAACGCGAGCTTGAGATTGATTCAGCCCGGCTAAACATTAATGGAGGCTGTATTGCTTTAGGGCACCCGATGGGCGCGACGGGCGCCATCATGGCCGGCACAGCCATTGACGAGCTGGTGCGATGCGACGGTTCGATTGGAATCATTGCCGCAAGCGGTGCAGCGGGCAGTGGCAGCGCGCTTTTAGTCGAGCGCTGCTACTGATGTCCTTCCTGCCCTGTCGATCTGAAGTCGCTGTGAAGCAGCTCGTCGGTCAGTCGTTTCTTGTAGCGGCGTTGGCGGCGTCGTGCACGTGCGGGGTCTGCACGCCAGCCCGCGCGCTTATCTGATACTAAGTCGTCGACGTCCATTGCAAACTCGACCTTTTGCCCATCGTTCTCGTACGTGCGTCGTGTCACACCATTTCCTCTGGACTACTTAATACCCGTTAGTGTGAGTCGGTTGCCCGTCCTTGGCGACCCTTATGCGTTTTTCGAGGTCACCTAATCTAGACGAATGTAAAACAGCTCGCGGTAGCATGACCTCAGTTTCTTCAGCTTTTTACTCAAGAGATGATTCTGACCCTCGCATGAGCTACCAAATGCGGTAAGTTAGACGGCTCATGACGGCTGAGCGGAATTTATAGGATGAGTACTCTCGAGACGC
>JAQXEB010000192.1 GCA_029251065.1 Luminiphilus sp. | reverse complement strand
GTCTTTTATATATTCCTTCAAAGCCGCCAATGGATTTGTGGAATCGTGATGGTGCTAGAGGCTTAAAACTTTATGTACAGCGCACTTTTATTATGGATGATGCTGAACAGTTTCTGCCGCTGTATCTTCGTTTTGTGAAGGGCGTTTTAGACTCCCAGGATCTACCGCTCAATATTTCACGAGAAATACTCCAGCAAAGCCCTCATGTTGATTCGCTGAGAAGCGCTGTGACGAAACGGGTGTTGGACATGCTGGGTAAAATGGGGAAATCCGACCCTGACAAGTACCAAACCTTTTGGAACGTCTTTGGCAACGTGCTCAAAGAGGGGCCGGGAGAGGACTTTGCAAATCGGGAGAAGATTGCCGAATTACTGCGATTCGCGTCGACAGACAGCGACGACGACACTCAGAACGTATCATTACCGAGTTACGTGTCCCGGATGCAAGAAGGGCAGAATGCCATTTACTACGTGGTTGCCGACAACCATGTCACGGCGAAAAACAGCCCACACATTGAAGTGTTCAGGAAAAAGGGCATAGAAGTGCTCCTGCTGTCAGATCGAATTGATGACTGGCTCATGGGTCACCTTAACGAGTTTGATGGCAAGGCACTGAAGGATATCGCCAAGGGTGAGTTGGATTTAGGCGAGAGTACTGACGAGGAGAAGGCTGAACTTGAGGCGGCTAAGACAGACAATGAAGGGCTCCTTGAGCGCCTCAAAGAGGCCTTGGGCGGTCGAATCAGCGAGGTGAGACCAACGCTTCGGTTAACCGATTCTCCAGCCTGTCTCGTGGTCGGCGAGCACGAACTTGGAGCGCAAATGCGCAGTATTTTAGAAGCTGCTGGTCAGGAGCTACCGGACAGTCAACCGATCTTAGAGGTGAACACCGACCACGGCTTGGTCAAGCGTATGGACAGTGAGTCAGATGAAGACCGATTCGCCGATCTGGCCCTGATTCTCTTGGATCAGGCCACACTCGCACAAGGCTCTCAGTTAGAGGACCCGGCCAGTTATGTCTCTCGAATGAACAAGCTCTTGGTTGAGATGAGTGCATGATGTGTTAGTCACGCTTTGGCGTCACGGTGAGGCAGGCAGTGCGGCTCGCGATGCGGATAGGACGCTCACGACGCATGGTGTGTCTCACGTTATGGCGACCGCTGGATTGTTCAAGAACTGGTGTCACCAGAGCGATATTATCGCTCCGAGCATCTGTACGCACAGTCCCTTGGTTCGAACGAGGCAAACAGCGGCTTTGCTTCACGAGGCTCTCGCGGTTTCGATGACGAAAGAGTGTGAAAAGCTGGCTCCCGGCCACGCAGATTACGTTCAGGGGCTGTTTCTCGAGCCAAATTGTGATCACCAGTTGGTTGTCGGTCATCAGCCGTACCTATCTCACCTAATCAATGTGTGGTGTGACTCGGCGGCGCACTCAAGCCTTCATCCGAGTGGCTTTGCGACCATGCAGGTCACTCTGGCGTCTCGTGGTGGCGCCGAGCTTCTGCACTGTGAGCCCCTTGGATATCATCAGTGAGCGCTGAGCCTTCGAGCGTTGAGTTTGTTGTCGACGGCCTGACGTATCGCGGACTAAGCTGGGGCGCATCGTCGTTGCCGACGGTTATCGCCATCCACGGCTGGTTGGACAATGCGTTGAGTTTCGCCAAATTGGCGCCGCTCCTGACGGGCTATCACGTTATAGCGCTGGACTTATCAGGTCATGGGTTGAGTAGTCATCGCTCGCCCGATTCGTCGTATCACGTTTGGGATGACGTTCCTCAGCTCGTAGGGATTGTCGATCAACTCGATCTCGAAACGGTCCATGTTGTTGGGCACAGTCGAGGTGCCGGCATTGCGGGTGTGCTCGCGGTGGCCTTGGGGGCGCGTTGCGCCTCAGTCACCATGCTCGATGGCATGATCTCTCGCTCGTTTGAAAATGATGACGGGGCGGAGTTGTTTCGCGCCTCGCTGTCTGAGAAGGATAGGTACACGAGCAGGCCACCCCGTATATTTAACACCGTAGAGGAGTTTGTTGCAGCGCGAACGCGGTATGGATTTACACGGGAAAACGCGGAGACCTTGATTCCGCGAGCCCTGAGGCAGCTTGATGAGGGATGGCTCCTGCTCAGTGATCCTCGGCTGTTCGGTGGTAGCTACGTGAAACTGTCAGAGGCCACAACAAATTCCTTCTATGAGTCTCTGCAATGCCCTGTGCTCGTTGTCTTGGGTGAGGATGGTTTTTTTGCGAGCGCAGATGCCAAGCAACGTGTTGACGAGATTGCGCAATACGCCGCGCAATTTAGCCGTTTAATGCTGCCTGGTCCCCATCACTTTCATCTCGAGGGTGATGTTGTCGGGCTTGGAGAGGTTTTGACGGCTCACTTCAGTTCTGCGATCACTCAATAGAGCGTCTTAATGAGCGCATCGTTACCTGAGTTCGCATCAGTCCGCCGCGGCACTGGCAAAGGTCAGCTGTTATGATGTCATTTTGACTGAGGCCTCTCTACTAGTGCCCACATTTCGTGACATGCTGATCGATACCGAAGACGCGCTCATCGGTGCGGATGTTTTTTTTGGTCACGGGTATGACTCTGCGCACGACGAGGCCGTGGCGCTCGTGTTGACCGCGGCTGACCGCTCACCAACCGACACTGGCGCGGA
>JAQXEB010000191.1 GCA_029251065.1 Luminiphilus sp. | reverse complement strand
ATGAAGCGAACACCGGCAACGAGCAGCGTCTGCGCGGGGTGATCTCGGCCAAAGCGGGCCATCTCTAAGGAGTCTGAGACACATCCCCCCGTCGCCTCAGCCAGCGATTGAATTTCAGGCGCCGTGTAATAGTGGGCAATAATCACCGCATTGTGATGCTCAAGCTGGGAACGAATTTTCTCCTCGAGCTGGGCTTTGCGCTGCGGATCAATGCGCTTGGGTGCCGCCGCAAAATGTGACTGCACTCGCATCCTGATGTCTTGAAGCTTTTGATCGGCGATCGACACTCAAAAAAACCTTCCCAATAACCAGCGCGCAGTTTACCTTCATATCATCACTGTGGCATCTGGCAATCCAAATTTTGGTGAAACGCGATGAGTTTTACGACACCCGATGCGACTGGCTTAACCATAATGCGCGTCCAACTTTCAGTAGGGTGCGCAACCGAGGTAGCGTCGATTAGTGGCTAATTCAGATGACAGTCCATTAGTACTGATTTGCGAGGACGACAGCATGCAGCGTCTTCTTGTGAGGCAATGCTTGGAGTCAGAGGGAATGAGTGTACTGGAAGCCAGAGACGGCTACGAAGCACTGGACCTTGTTTCCAACAACAGTCCCGACTTTATCTTTATGGATGTCGACATGCCCGGCATCAGCGGTATCGAGACCTGCCGACGTCTGCGCGCCCGGGATGACGCAAAAGATATTCCACTGCTGATCGTCACCGGTTCAGATGATCAAGAAACCATTGATATGGGCTTTGAGGCAGGTGCGACTCAGTACATTACCAAGCCTCTGAACTGGCCATTACTGGGCCGGCTTGTGCGGTACATGCTCCGCTCTGCTGAAACCCTAAAGGAGCTTAAATCTAAGGAAGACCACCTCCGCTACCTGGCCTACTTTGATCATTTGACTGACCTTCCAAACCGGAGAAGCTTTACTGAGCAACTTAGGCGCAACCTCGTCAGCTCGGAAAATATGAACCGGCAAGTGGGTTTAATCATGATCGATATCGATCACTTTAAACGCATCAATGACTCGATTGGTCATGACCGGGGAGACATCGTCCTCAAGCGCATCGCATCACGGCTTCAAACCTGCGCGGCCCAAATCGGTCCAATAGCGACGGACTTTCCAGGCGCGAAAAGAGAACTTCCCATGGACGCGTTTGCGCTTGAAATCGCGCGTCCCGGTGGCGACGAGTTCTCTCTGATCGTGAGAAATCCAGAAGGCTCAGAACAGCTGATCAGCATCGCAGAGCACATCATCAGCTGCCTGTCTGAGCCCATACAGATTCCTGGTCATGCGCTAGTGATCACACCCAGTATTGGCATCGCCATATCACCCGAGCACGGTGGCTCACCCGAGGAAATTCTCACCAAAGCCGATGCTGCGGCCTACGCCGCGAAGGCCGAAGGACGCCAGCGCGCACGCCTCTATGATACGACGATCGCGGCGGATTCCGCCCTAGAGCTATCAATAGAGCAAGGGCTTCGAAAATCACTAAAAAGCGGCGGGTTGTCTTTGGTGTATCAGCCGCAGGTCGACTTGTTCACCGGTGCCATCATTGGTGCAGAAGCACTCGTGAGATGGCAAGACGAGGACGGTAATCAGATCTTGCCCGAGCGCTTTATCCCGGTTGCGGAACGCAGCGGGGTGATCAGTGACTTAGGCGACTGGATTCTTAATCAGGTCAATAAAGATGCGAAACAGTTCGCGGGACAACTCCCCAACAAAATGACCCTGGCGCTGAATCTGTCGCCACTCCAGTTCAATCAGAGTAACTTCGTCGAGCGTCTCACAACGACGCTTAAGCAATTAGAAATTCGGTACACGATTGAGCTAGAACTTACAGAGAGCACCATCATGCACAGTGGTGAAGAGAGCATTGGAAAGTTAAAGCAGCTGAAGAATCTTGGATTCAAACTCGCCATCGATGACTTTGGTACGGGGTACTCGTCACTCAACTACCTCCGTCGGTTCCCCATCGATACGCTCAAAATTGATCAGGCGTTTGTGAGCGACATCGGGACTAAGGCGGGCAACGGCATTGTCAATGCGATTGTGTCGATGGGGCAGGCGCTTGGGCTCGATCTGGTTGCTGAGGGCGTCGAAACCTCGGAACAGGCCACGTATCTCCGAGAGAGGGCTTGTTACTCAATCCAGGGCTACCTCATCTCCACGCCCGTGCCTATTCAGGAGCTGGTGAAGCTCTGCCAGAAGGACTTCAGAAGCCAACTCGGGCTAGAGCTCGACGACTGATGTCACCCGGTGCAGCGCGCGTTTTGGCTGTATCTCTGGTCTGCCTGCTACTGACGGGGTGTCTCGCCCTACCGACGCACAGCCTCACCGCAGTTGTATTCTCGGGTACGGCTCTCAATGCCGCACTCGCGGTGGAAAACGTTGGCGGTGTGGTCAGTCACAAGTTCCCTCTGATCAATGCGGTCGGCACTGTGCTGTCATCGCGTCAGTTAGAACAGCTTGCCACCGATGAGCACGTTGAGCGCGTCGTTGTGTCTGAAAACTTGGATGCTACCTTGGTATCTAACGAGCGGAGCAGCGAGGTCGGCAGCTGGCTCGATGCGTCAAAGTCTCGCCGATCGGTCAACCCGCAGCTCATGCGCTATATCGGCGTCGACAAGCACGGTCTCACTGGCAAGGGTGTAGGAATTGCCCTTATCGATACCGGCCTTGAACCCATATCCCAGAGGGATGACGGTTCTCCAAGTATCGTCGAGGGCTACAACGCAATTATGAAAACCGAAGGTAGTGTTCCCGATCACTCGGGGCATGGCACGCATCTCGCCAGCTTGCTAACCGGCTTTGGGGACTCGTTTAAGGGCATTGCGCCCAATGCCTCGGTGATTCCCATTAAGGCCTTTAACACCGAGGACGAAGCCAATGTTCTCGATGTCATCGACGGTATTCAATGGGCGGTGGATCACCGCAAGCGCTACAACTTAAAAGTGCTTAATCTCTCGATGAGCGCGTCTGCCCAGCTGCCCTATACTATCGATCCCTTGAACCGCGCGTTAACCGCCGCGTGGAATGCCGGTCTCGTGGTCGTGGTATCTGCAGGCAATGACGGACCCGCGGCAGGCAGTGTCACCGCGCCTGGCAATAATCCTTGGCTCATCAGTGTCGGCGCGGCCGACTTTCAAGACAAGAAGGGATGGCGTGACGTTGCACCGTTTTCAGGGCGAGGCCCAACTCGGTCAGGACATATTAAGCCGGACATTCTCGCACCCGGCACGTTATTGGCCGGCGTCCTACCTGTGAACGCCAAAAGGCCTGCTACCGAGGCAGTCAACATGGACCTCGAAGGGTACTGGGTCGCCAGCGGCGCATCGCAAGCGACCGCCGTTGCCTCAGGAATCATCGCGCTTCTTTTGGAATCACGACCGGAACTGAGCAACCACGATGTTAAATGCCTACTCGCTAATACCGCAGGTCCCTTGTCCACCAACGAAGGCGAAATCGTCAGTCTGTTCACCCAAGGACGGGGCTTAATGAATCTTCAAGGCGCTCTAGCCAGCGCTCAAACGCTTTGTGAAGAGCGACTGGAGGGAATTGACCCGGATACTGCGCTCGAAGGCGCATTCAAAGGTCGGTGACGAGGCGTCTTGTTCCCCTTAGGATCCTCTTCTTAAACGCCCAGTAGTAGAGAGGCTTGTAGTGTGGCCCGCCACGTTGCGACCGCGGCGCACCATAACTGACCCAACGCAGGATCTGGCCTCTCGACTGTTTAAATCCAAATTTTTTTGTACCACCGCTTGTGACGTACCCGTCCGCCATCAGACACGCATTCCCCATCCGTTTTGGGCCCGTCTTTTGTCGCATCAGATTCCTTACTCAATTCCTCCACACCCATTTTGGGCATCGGAGTAACACCCAATGGGTCAGTCCAAACCTTCCACGCTCCTCTGCACCGCTCTATTGTTGATCGTGATTACCCGTTTTACGACACGTCAAATTTTTGACTTACAGCAGCGCACAGACGCTAGGAGCGAAAGATGAATAACGTACTTAAAGTTGCAAT
The DNA here is from genome assembly GCA_029251065.1 of Luminiphilus sp. Lineage (GTDB taxonomy): Bacteria > Pseudomonadota > Gammaproteobacteria > Pseudomonadales > Halieaceae > Luminiphilus. The sequence continues at coordinate 949 of JAQXEB010000191.1, read as the reverse complement.
GATCGCGAGCACACTTGCAGTATCAAGCACCGCCCTCGCCGGCGAGCCTGTTGGCGCTGCAATGGTGTCAAGCAAAGTGACCCAACAAACGGCTGTGGCAGTGACGACCACGGCAAGCAACCAGGTAGCGGCGGCACGTATCCAGTCGTTTCAGTGGGGCAGCACACCCGCCCGCACCGAAGCCACTACTGAGCGCGTTGTGAAAACAAAGAGCTTCGCGGTAAAGCCATCTGTAATTACGTGGCCCAGTACGACAGGATCTACTCCGGGTCTACGACCTAAGAAGGATAAAAAAGACAAGACAGATAGCTAATAGCGACGCGTTGAAGGCAATCTTTCAACACAACGCTTGAGGTCTGGCTCTTTCCGCTTATATTGGCGGTATGAGTAGGTTGTCTAAGGCGTCAAGAACCCTTTTTCGGTCAATGTGGCTCGCCACATTGGCCTTTTGCCATTTCTCCTTCGCCAGCACCGACGTCTCGTTCTGGAATTCAAGCGTCAACAATCGCCTAAACCAAATCGAGGTGCGTGCCGTCCTGCAAGATGGCTCCGGTGCACTCTGGTTTGCGACCCAAGAGGGTCTGACTCGCTACAACGGCGTTCGAGCCGACACGTTCAGTGCCGCGAATTCTGAATCCGGCGGCCTGCAGCCCGGGGAAGTGCGGTCGTTCAGTGTCTCGACCGAAGGTCACCTTTGGGTCTTAACTAACACGCTGCAGGTCTTTGTGCCCGAGACCCAGTCGTTCTCGGTTTTCCCCGGACTGGACGAGAGCCAGTTCCCCAACACCATCGCCTTCGATTCTGACGGTCTGCTTTGGATTGGGCTCGACGGTGCGGTCGGCTTAATCAACACCGCCACGGGCAGCGTAGAGACCTTTGAATTGCCGGACATCCTGCAATTTAACTCTGAGCAACTCGCGCCATCATCTTCGTTATTAGTGAAGTTAAT
>JAQXEB010000190.1 GCA_029251065.1 Luminiphilus sp. | reverse complement strand
CCGTTCCAATAGAGCGGAGCCGTGATCCACCGGTTCCAATAACAATACGCTTTTGCCCGTCTCGCTCCACAAATATGATGGCGCTGATGTGCTGCGTGCCGCCCTCATCCGGTTGAAAGCCCTCAATCTCGACCGCCGTTGTGTGTGGCAGCTCATCACCCAGCTGACGTATTATTTTTTCACGTATGAGCTCCGCCGCAAGAAATCGCTCCGTTCGATTGGTGATTTGTCCCTCCGGAAATAAGTGATGACCTTCCGGCAGGTTTCGTCGCACAAACGTCTCGAGTACGTCGAGGTTTTTTTGCCGCAGCGCCGAAATGGGGAACACGCCTGCAAAATCATGAAGCGCATGGAGGCTCTCCATTTCAGGCAAAAGTGCCTTGGGGTCATCCATTAAATCCATTTTATTGACGATCAGCGCGACAGGTGCCTTGACCGTGCACAGTTTCTCCAAAACCCACGCGTCCTCCTCCGTCCACTTCCCTCTGTCGATGAGAAACAGCACCAGATCGACGTCTGCCATAGCAGAGGTGGCCGATCGATTCATGGCTTTGTTAATCGCCTTAGGTTCATCGCGATGAAGGCCCGGCGTGTCAACAAATATCATTTGGTCAGCGTCTACGGTCTTAACACCCAGCACCTGTTGCCGCGTCGTTTGGGGTTTGCGCGAAGTAATACTGAGCTTCTGCTCAAGCAAGAAGTTCAATAATGTGGACTTACCTACGTTCGGTCGCCCCACCAGTGCGACGAATCCACACTTAGGGTCAGCGGCATCACTCATGAATCAGAATCTCCAATAAATTATTTGCCGCTTGTTGCTCTGCCTTCTTGCGGCTTGAGGCAATGCCAACGGCACGATGCTTCGACGCCTCACAAACGCACGAAACTTCAAACACCTGGCTGTGATCCTCCCCGGTTATTGACACCACCTCGTAACACGGCAGTGAAAAACTTCGCCCTTGAAGCCATTCCTGAAGTTGCGTCTTGGCGTCGCGTGTGGCGTCAAGATCAAGTTGATGAACATCATCGATAAACCATTGTCCAACAACGCGACTGGCGTTACCAAAACCTGCTTCTGTGAGGATTGCCCCCGCAATGGCTTCAACGGTGTCGGACAAAATACTGTTGCGCTGGCGACCGCCGCTCTTACGTTCACCAGTCCCGAGTAACAGTAATGGCCCCAACTCAAAGCGCTGAGCGACCCGAGCCAGTCCATCTCTGGATACCAGCTGAGAACGAAGTCGAGACAAGCTCCCCTCGTCAAGGTGCGGGTATGCGTCATACAGAAGCTGTGCGACCACGGCGTTGACTAAACCATCCCCTATGAACTCAAGACGTTCATTATTTGTGGCACCAAAACTTCGATGTGTCAGGGCCTGAACCAAGAGCGCGTGGTCCTCGAAGCCATAGCCTATCGTTTGATGCAGCGCCGTAAATTTAGGCTTCAGTGTCAGCGTAGTCAGAGCGACCTCCTCGCCGACCGGCTATCAGACACAATATCGTCAAACCGCCAGATCCCGTCGATGGATCCGACGAGGGGAAAGCTGATGCTGTAACTCAAGGTCAGGATAACCCCGGTGCGTCGTCGATCGATCGCTACCGAATCAGACTCAACGCCGTCGATCCGATTCACCGCCCACGTTTTCTGAAGTGCCTGACGAACTTCTTCTCTTCCATGGGCTGCGCTGTCGTAACCCTGAGCGGCATTGTGTATCGCGCTGACAATGACGCGGTGCTCTAAGTAGATCGGGAGAACACGCAACAACGCTGTCAGAAAAACCCAGGCGGTGATCACAAAACAAAGAGCAGTCAGACTCGACGCACCCTGTTCTCGGCGATTGGCACGGGACAGTTGTACCCCAATCAATGCAACGCCCCTGCGCGATCAAAGCTTGGAATACTAAAGAGCGACTCCCAGTGCATCCATATAGCTACTGCCTCGCCCACAATGTCGCGCTCGGGGACCTGGCCCCAGACCCGACTGTCTAAGCTGTTATCACGATTATCACCCATCATGAAGTAATGACCGGGTCGAACAACAACCGAGAAATCTCGAGCCGGGCGCATCTGATCGATTTGAAAGAGGTGCGACCGTTCGCTTCGTGGCTGTTCAAGCCCCACCTGTATTCGCCGGGTGCCAGGAATCTCGGCCAGCCACTCACGCGGAACATCAACGCCATTCACCGATAAACGCTTGTTACGGTATTGAATACGATCTCCCGGAATGCCAATCACGCGTTTAATGTAGTACTGCTTATTGGCGTGGGGCGGATAGAAGACCATTACATCGCCACGGTCTGGCGATCCCATACTCCAGACTTTGGTGCGCGTCACTGGTAAGCGCAACCCATAATTAAACTTGTTGACCAAGATGTAATCGCCCACCTGTAGCGTGGGTACCATCGACGACGACGGAATTTGAAACGGCTCGTACAAAAACGAGCGGAGCACCAAGACGAAGGCTAGAACCGGGAAAAATGACTTAGCGTATTCCACAACAAGCGGTTCCGAGGCTTCTCGAATCGCCGCTTGAGTGAATAATTTTTCGTCCGCCGAGCCGTGTTTGGACCAATTGGGGTGTTGACGCTGAAGCCCCGACAGTCGCTCTGAGCGCTGACTCGCAAAAAACAGAGCATCTAAAAGCCAAATCGCCCCAATTAACCCAACGATAATCGTGAGAATAAGGGGTAAATCAATATTCACTGGAACATCCTCTCAAGCGATTTACTAATCGACCTGAAGCACCGCTAAAAATGCGGTCTGCGGAATCTCAACATTTCCCACTTGCTTCATGCGCTTTTTACCTGCCTTTTGTTTCTCAAGCAGTTTCTTCTTGCGCGTCACATCGCCACCATAACACTTTGCCGTGACGTTTTTCCGTAGCGCTTTTACGGTCTGGCGGGCCACAATCTTGCCGCCAACAGCCGCCTGAATCGCCACATCGAACATTTGGCGTGGAATGAGCTCCTTCATTTTCTCTGTTAATACTCGACCGCGACCTTGAACATGGTCACGGTGAACAATAATCGACAGGGCATCAACTCTATCACCGTTAATCAGTACGTCTAATCGTGCCAAAGGCGCAGCTTCGAATCGATCAAAGCCGTAGTCCAATGACGCATACCCCCGACTGGCAGACTTTAGACGATCAAAGAAGTCCAAAACCACTTCGGCCATCGGAATGTCGTATACAACCTGCACCTGCTGGCCCAAGAATTGAAGATCAACTTGACTCCCCCGCTTCTCTACGCAAAGGGTAATCACCGCACCGAGATAGTCCTGCGGTGTGAGTATTGTGCAGCGAGCGATGGGCTCTCTCATGCTCTCTATATCACCGAGTTCCGGCAGTTTTGAAGGATTATCAACATTGATGACATCACCCGTTTTCTTGACCACCTCGTAAATTACAGTCGGCGCGGTAGTAATTAGATCAAGGTCGTATTCGCGCTCTAATCGCTCCTGAATAATCTCCATGTGGAGCATGCCTAGAAAGCCGCACCGAAAACCAAACCCTAATGCATCCGACGTCTCCGGCTCGTAAAATAGCGACGCATCATTGAGGGTCAGTTTTCCAAGTGCATCTCGAAAATCTTCGTAGTCGTCGGAGTTAATCGTAAAAATACCGGCATAAACTTGCGGTTTGACCTCTTTAAAGCCGGGCAGTGCTGCTGTCTCTGGTGCACCCGAGGCAATCAGCGTGTCGCCCACAGGCGCGCCTTTAATGTCTTTAATACCGGCGACAATGAAACCCACCTCGCCTGCCCGCAGCGTGTCAGTGACCGTACGACGTGGTGTAAAAACGCCAACCATGTCTGCTTGATGCGCCTTTCCCGTGGACTTCACCACAAATTTATCGCGCTTTTTCAAGGTCCCATGTTTAACACGGACCAACGACACCACGCCAAGATAGTTGTCAAACCACGAGTCGATAATCAGCGCTTGAAGCGGCTTGTCACGATCACCGATGGGCGGCGGAATGTGCTCGATCAAATATTCAAGCGCATCCTCGATACCCAGACCCGTTTTGGCGCTGACCGGCACTGCCTCACTGGCCTCAATCCCGATAATCTCTTCGATCTCGTTCTTTACTCGGTCTGGCTCTGCCTGAGGAAGATCCATTTTGTTGAGTATGGGCAACACCTCAAGGCCCTGCTCGATCGCGGTATAACAATTGGCCACTGACTGCGCCTCTACACCTTGTCCTGCATCGACCACCAAAAGCGCACCCTCGCAGGCTGCTAAAGAGCGAGACACTTCGTATGAAAAGTCGACGTGTCCGGGCGTATCAATAAAATTCAGTTGATACACTGCGCCCGACCGCGACGTGTAATTCAACGTCACGCTTTGCGCTTTTATGGTGATGCCACGCTCGCGCTCAATGTCCATGGAGTCGAGTACTTGCGCCGCCATATCTCGATCAGCAAGGCCACCGCAATGCTGAATAAAACGATCAGCGAGTGTCGACTTGCCATGATCGATGTGCGCGATAATCGAAAAATTACGAATGTGACTTAGATC
>JAQXEB010000189.1 GCA_029251065.1 Luminiphilus sp. | reverse complement strand
TCTCCAGCATCAAAGGTCGGTGTGACCCGCCTGTCCTATTGGATAAGGCCCAAATTAAACGGGTGTTAGAAAACTTAATGGACAATGCCTTACGGCACAGTGAGGCGGCAACAGGTGATCGAATAGCGACGCTTGAAGTGTCAGAGAGTGCGTCGCCGCGTGCGTGCTTTATTGACGTCATCGATGCTGGAGAGGGCGTACCAGAAAGCAGTCAAGCGCGTCTTTTTGAGCCCTTTTTTACGACAACCCCCGAAGGAACAGGACTTGGGCTTTATTTGTGCAAGGAGCTCTGCGAGAGTAATGGCGCAGACATCACTTACCAACGGACCCATGATGGGCGCAGCAGCTTTCGTCTGAGCTTACGGTTACAGCCTAAGGATATACGTTGAGCCAAACTGTACTTCTTGTTGACGACGAACCCGATATTTTACAGTTATTGGAGATTGCGCTTGCACGAATGAACCTCAACACGCTGAGCGCAGCCACTGTGTCAGAGGCGATAAAGCTCATCGACACATCCGACCTTGACCTGTGTCTAACCGACATGCGCTTACCTGATGGAAACGGACTTCAACTGGTTGAATACGCCCAGCAGATCGATCGAGAGCTTCCAGTGGCCGTCATTACCGCGCATGGCAGTGTTGAAACCGCAATCGATGCGCTCAAATTAGGTGCCTTTGATTTTGTATCTAAGCCCGTTGCGGTGGATAAACTTCGAGAACTGGTGGGCCATGCACTCAACCTTAAGCGGACAGATCTTGAGACTGCGACCCCCGAACTCATTGGTACGTCACCCGCCACACAACGACTCAGAGGCAGAATTCATAAGGTCGCGCGCAGCCAAGCACCCATTCATATTCATGGAGAGTCCGGCGCGGGAAAGGAGATCGTCGCACGATTAGTGCACGCAACAAGCTCGCGGCACTCGGGCCCTTTTATTGCGGTGAACTGTGGCGCCATCCCACCTGAGCTGGTTGAAAGCGAGCTGTTCGGACATCTAAAGGGGTCGTTTACCGGCGCCATGTATGACAAGCAAGGACTCTTTCAAGCAGCGAACGGCGGAACCTTGTTATTGGATGAAGTGGCTGATTTACCCTTGGCGACTCAAGTAAAACTGCTGAGAGTCCTGCAAGAAAAAGCGGTTCGCCCCGTCGGCAGTGAAAGCGAGATTTCGATCGATGTCAGACTCATGAGTGCGACTCATAAGCAATTGAGTCGGGAGGTTGCATCGGGCGCATTTAGAGACGATCTGTTCTACCGAATCAATGTCATCGACATTGAAGTCCCGGCACTCAAAGACCGACGTGAAGACATTCCAGTGCTTGCACGCTATCTCCTGGACAAAGTCACGGTTGAAAACGATTCGGGAGAAAAAATACTCTCAGACGCGGCGATGCAACGCCTGACCGACGCGGACTACCCGGGCAATGTTCGGCAGCTCGAAAACATACTCGCACGCGCTGCAGCAATGGCAGAACGCAGTACAATCGAGGCCGATGATTTGGAAATTGACGGCTCTTCGAGCCTTACCCCCACTTCGGATGTTTCTATTATCCCCAGATCCGAGACGACAGACGCCAACTTTGAGACCCTGACTAGTCTCGCGGCCGTTGACGGCAATCTCGAGCAACACATGGATAAAATTGAACGCGAAATCCTTCAACACGCGATGACCGAATACAGATGGAATAAGACCGCGGCGGCGAAGGGACTGGGAGTCAGTTTTAGGAGTTTACGATACCGGCTTAAAAAACTAGGGCTGGACGACTAGCAAGCACCCCAGTTCTTTCTAATCACAGGACGACCGATTCGGTTTAACACCAGTGACAGGTTTTGATCTCCCAGACAAATCGACCAAGTGACATTGCGATTTGACAGGCCGTTCGTCGCGAACTGGAGCTTCACTGTGACCGGCCGGTCACCGACACGATTAGTAATCGCAGTGCGGGGCCACTGCCAAACGCGCAAGAGCGACCACTGGTTATCGACCTCCAGCCATACGCCAACACCGGCCCGATAGTCCTGCGCGCAGGTCAAATCATCCACGTCAGCGCCGCTGGAAAACGACGAATCACTTCCCATTGGACACAGAAGCACTCGGCGCCCCTCGCGTATCGCGGTGTGACGCGCCAGGCGCACTGCGGCCTCAAGCTGTAATACCACAGCACGTTGCTGCGCTCGCATGATCAGCTGATGAAATGAGGGGACCGCTAGCGACAGCAAAATTCCCAGGACCGCAAGCGTGACTAAAGACTCCACCAGCGTAAAGCCCCTGCTATTTCTTGGATCTGCCATGAGCTAACGCTATACCGAATCGACTCAGGACGACGAGCTCGGTGAGCGCACTAGACGAACATCGACCAGGGGTGCACGCGCCACTGAGTGAAAGTGCCGCTTAAAGACGGACCGCAATGCGCCGAACTAGCTCACGTCGATCGTTGGGATCCGAAGTTCTTTTGGCAGCGAAAACGTGATGTTTTCCGGGCGACCCTCAAGCGATTCGACACTGGCATGCCCTTGATTACGAAGCCAGGATACGACGCCTTCAACCAGGTGCTCAGGTGCAGAGGCTCCCGCGGTCACACCGACTTTGTCTTCTGAACTCATCCATTTCGGATCGATCATATCAGCAGACTCAATCAAGTAAGCGCTGGCGCCACAGCGCTCAGCAAGCTCTTTGAGTCTGTTGGAATTAGAACTATTGGGCGACCCCACAACAAGCACAACATTAGACTTTTCAGCGAGCGTGCGGACCGCATCCTGACGATTCTGAGTCGCGTAGCAAATGTCGTCTTTACGCGGTCCCTGAATATTCGGAAAGCGAGCGCGAAGCGCCTCGATAACCTTGGCTGTATCGTCTACTGACAGCGTTGTTTGAGTCACAAAGGCCAGGTTATCAGGATCCCGAACAGCCAAATGAGCGGCCTGCTCTTCGTCCTCCACCAAATACATTTTCCCGCCCTTGGAGGTGTCGTACTGACCGAGGGTCCCTTCAACCTCTGGATGCCCCTCATGACCAATCAAAATACATTCTCGTCCAGCGCGACTAAATGCAGTCACTTCCACATGGACTTTTGTCACTAACGGGCAGGTCGCATCGAAAACCCGTAAACCTCGATCGGAGGCTTCATCCTGCACTGCTTTTGATACGCCATGCGCACTGAAAATAACGATGGCATCATCAGGGACTTCATGCAGCTCTTCAACGAAGACAGCACCGCGCTGACTTAAGTCATCGACCACCGTTTTGTTGTGGACCACTTCGTGTCGCACGTAGATGGGGCGACCAAAGACTTCGAGCGCACGGTCAACAATATCGATCGCACGATCAACACCGGCGCAAAAGCCGCGTGGGTTGGCAAGCATGACGGTCATCAGTGCAACTCCGCTGGTTCCACGCGGTCGATTTTCACCTCAAACGTGAGGGTGCGTCCCGCGAGTGGGTGGTTAAAATTAACACGGACTGTCTCTTCGTCAAAAGAATCGACAACGCCAGGAAGCTCTCCGCCCGCCGCATCGGCAAACGAGAACACCATACCCACCTCTAACTCGCTGTCATTGCTGAAGGTACGCCGCGGCATGTCCTGAAAGTTAGCGTCTTGAGGCTCACCAAAGCCCTGCTCGGGGTCAATCGTAAACGACGCCTGTTCTCCGGCTTTTAAGCCAAGGAGACACGATTCAAAGCTGGGTAAAAGTGAGCCATCACCCATAACAAAACCCACGGGCGGACGGTCAAAGTTGCTGTCCACGACCTCCCCGGTCTCCAAGGTAATCGAAAAGTTCAAGGACACCTTGGTGTTTGAAGAAATCGCTATCTCGTTCGTCATTCGCTCTTACTCGATTCGCCAAAAACACTGTCCCAAAGGAGCAAGACAGCCCCTAGGCAGATGGCCGCATCAGCAATATTAAACGCGGGCCAATACCACGCGCCGTAATGCCAAGAAATAAAATCAACAACGTAGCCCAGGCTGACACGGTCGATTAAATTACCAAGACCACCCCCCAAGATGAGTCCCAAAGCAACGCCCAAAACACGCTGCTGTGAAGACAGTCGCGTCAGCCAAACCGCAACAACGCTACTCACAACAAGGGCTACAAACGCTAAAAACCAGCGTTGCCACCCACCCGCTGTTGCCAAAAAACTGAACGCGGCACCCGAGTTGTGCGCCAGAGTCAGGTCAAACCACCACGTGATCTCAACAGGCACGCGGTATATCAGTTCCTTACTTGCCAAGTCTTTAGTGTACTGATCAAGACCGATGACAATACTCGCCAAGGCGAATCCAGCCCATGGGTTACTGAACATTCGGAGGCTCATTGGGGCACCGGCAACGCTCTGCTCGCTAGGCATAGTAGCGAATCTCACCCTCACCGACGATATTGGTCACGCAACGTCCGCAAAGCGTCGGGTGGTCGGCAAAAGTCCCAATATCATCGCGCCGATGCCAGCATCGCTCACATTTCTCTGCAGTGCTCGCAGACACAACCACTTTTAAGCCTTCAACTTCGCCCTCAAGGGCGCCTTCAGGCGCCTCATTGAGGGGAGCAAGATCAACCGCCGATGTGATCAGGACGAAGCGCAACTCATCCTCGAGAGACGCAAGTAGGGCCATCAGTTCGCTCGAGACATAGAGTGTTACATTGGCATCGAGTGAGCCTCGGATATGCCCGACTGCGCGCTCGGCTTCCATGGCCTTGTTGACGTCTTGACGTACCGCAAGGCACAAAGACCAAAAGGCATCACCCATCGGCTCTTGGTCGTGAACAACCTCCAAGTTGTGCCACTCACTTAAAAATACAGACTCCGTGCGCTCACCGGGTAGGTTTTCCCAAATCTCCTCTGCGGTAAAACTGAGAATGGGGGCAATCCAACGACTTATCGCTTCAGCCAGATGATAGAGCGCGGTTTGACATGATCGCCGCGCCAGTGAGTTTGTCTGTGTGGTGTACTGTCGATCCTTAATGACGTCAAGGTAAAATCCGCCGAGTTCGCCACTGCAGAAGTTATGAACCTTGTGATAAACGTGATGAAACTGATAAGTCTCGTAGGCCTCTAAAAGCTCAGCCTGCAGGTCTCTTGCCTTACCCACGATCCACCGGTCCAGCGGCAAAAGGTCTGCACTGTCGACGAGGTCGTGCGCAGGCTCGAAGCCCGCCAAATTAGCCAGCAAAAACCGCGACGTGTTTCGAATACGTCGATAGGTATCCGACGTCCGCTTGAAAATCTCATCGCTTGCGGCAATCTCATTGCGGTAGTCTGCTGATGAGACCCAAAGCCGCAAAATGTCAGCGCCCATATCATTCATTGCTTTCTTGGCCGGTATGATATTGCCAATCGACTTCGACATCTTGCGCCCGTCGCCGTCAACGGTAAAACCGTGGGTCAGCACTTGGCGATAAGGGGACTCATTAAATGCGCCTATACCCGTGAGTAATGAAGACTGGAACCACCCACGGTGCTGGTCGGAGCCCTCAAGATAAAGATCTGCCGGCGCTGACAAGCCCTCGCGCTCGCGGAGCACACAGGCGTGCGTCACGCCCGAGTCGAACCAGACGTCGAGGGTGTCCACGACCTTTTCGTAGGCATCGGCCTCCTCGCCTAATAAATCTGCGACCTCTAAATCAAACCAAGCGTCGATCCCTTTCTTTTCAATGCGCTGAGCAACATCCTCAATAAGCTCAATCGTGCGAGGGTGCAGGGCGCCATCGACTTTATTGACCAACAGGGTAATGGGCACACCCCACGTCCGTTGGCGCGAGACACACCAATCGGGGCGACCGTCAAGCATTGCGTCAATGCGCGCACGACCCCATTCGGGAACCCAGTTTACGGTGTCTACAGCAGCCTGTGCTTGCGACAAGATCCCTTCTTTGTCCATTGACACAAACCACTGCGGCGTCGCCCGGAAAATGATGGGCGTTTTATGCCGCCAGCAATGCGGGTATGAGTGTGTGAAGGGACGATGGCACAAGAGAATCTCACGCGCAGCGAGTGCTTCAACAATCTCGTCGTTGGCTTTAAATATGTGCTTTCCTTCAAACACGGGCGTGCCCGGTAAATACACGCCGTTGGCACCGACCGGGTTGTAAACCTCCAAGTCATACGCTTGACCAATCTGAAAGTCCTCTTGCCCGTGTGCCGGTGCTGTGTGAACACAGCCGGTACCCGCGTCAGTGGTCACGTGATCACCCAGCATCAAGGGCACAGGGGTCGCGGAAAATGGTGGTATGACCTCCACACGGTCGAGCTCAGCCCCCTGAATACGCGCAAGAACGTGTGCCTCTTCTTCGCCAAATCGCGCCGCACACTCATCCGCAAGGGCCTCGGCCACAAGAACACCACGCCCGGCTACGCGAATAAGAACATAGTCTAAATCGGGCGCAAGACTCACCCCACGGTTTGCCGCCAACGTCCATGGTGTTGTCGTCCAAATCGCTACTGACAGCTCTCCAGCACCTTGCACACCCAGTAGGGCCGCGGCCGCAGTCTGGTTGGCAAACGGGAACGCCACATCAATCGCCGATGACACCTTGTCTTGATACTCCACCTCTGCTTCGGCGAGCGCCGAACCACAATCAAGACACCAGTGGACTGGCTTAAACCCCTGCTTCAAGTGGCCGTTATCAATAATCTTGCCAAGGGTGCGAACAATATTGGCCTCAAACGAAAAGTCCATGGTGAGGTAAGGGTTTTCCCAGTCACCGAGTACTCCCATCCGTTCAAAATCTTCACGCTGATTACTGACTTGTTTAGCTGCGTATTCGCGACACTTTTGGCGAAACTCACTGGCCGAGACTTTGTGCCCGGGCTTGCCGACCTTTTTCTCAACATTGAGCTCAATCGGAAGACCGTGACAGTCCCAACCCGGGACGTAGGGCGCGTCAAAACCTGACAAGGCCTTGGACTTCACGATGATGTCTTTAAGAATCTTATTAACCGCATGACCGACATGAAGCTCACCGTTGGCGTAAGGAGGGCCGTCATGAAGGATAAACGTGGGCTTGCCCGCGCCAGCGTCGCGCATCTTCTGATAAAGCGACATCTCCCCCCACTGCTTTAGCCGCTGCGGCTCACGCTGAGTCAGGTTGGCCTTCATCGGAAAACCCGTCTCGGGAAGATTTAAAGTGCTTTTATAGTCGCTCATTGTACGTCTGAATTCTCGAAATATTAGGCTGGATGGGCGTTGTGCCAAACTTGCGCGGCTTCTTGGTCCGACGCAATTGCGGCTTTGAGCGCATCCAGCGAATCAAATTTTTTCTCGTCGCGGAGTTTCGTCATAAACTCTACTTCAAGGCGCTCCCCATAAATATCGCGAGCAAAGTCGAATAAATGCACTTCTAGGTTCGCCAGCATTCCATCGGCTACGGTCGGTCTCACACCGACATTGGCCACGCCTGGCGCGTTTTTAAGACCGGCGCCCGACACTCTAACCGCGTAAACCCCATGCAACGGCGACTTTACACGCTTCAGGGCAATATTGGCGGTTGGCGCTCCAATTTGCCGCCCCAACTGCTTGCCTTTGAGGACTTTTCCCGAAAGTTTAAAGGGCCGCCCTAAAAGAAGCGCCGCCTGCACAAAGTTGGCGTCTAACAGTGCAGACCGAATGCGCGTGCTACTGACTCGCTCGCCCTCAAGGTCAAAGGTTGACGTTGGCACCACCTCATACCCTAGCTCATCCGCCAGCCGCTGAGTAAAAGCAAAATCGCCCGCCCGCTGTTTTCCAAACCGAAAATCATCGCCAAACGCAATGTAACGCGCACTTAATCCGTCGATGAAAATGCGCTCCACAAACTCACGCGGGGACATGGCCCGCAATGCGTCGTTAAACTTAAGGCACATTAAATTGTCGATACCCAGGCTTTCGAGCGCTCGAAATTTCTCTCTAAAGGTCATGAGTCTCGGCGGTGCTTTGTCTGGAAATAAAAACTCACCGGGTAGCGGCTCAAAGGTAACAACCGTGGTCGAGAGTCCACGCAGATCCGCCTCACGTTTCAAATGAGCTAAGACCTCTCGGTGCCCTCGGTGTACGCCATCAAACGAACCAATGGTTACTGCGCTACCCCCAGGAGAGGATCCCGAAAAATTATGCTGTCCTCG